>CALAJP010000199.1 GCA_937922815.1 uncultured Saprospiraceae bacterium | reverse complement strand
CGAACCAAATCAATTCCAAAATGAACAGTTCTATCTAGTTTCCGATAAGGCAAATCTGAAAATTGTTCTTTGAGCGATTCGTTAATTTCGGGCGATAAAGATGCCGTTGGAATATTATTCTTATTAAAACGAATCTGAGTTTTTTTATCAATATAGTTTTTCCAAATCTGTGCATCACTATTGCCTGCCGAAGAAAGGCTTTGAATATCGTTGATGTATATTGGATAAATTGATTTCATAAAATAATTTTCTATGCTTATCTTTCAGCGTCACATTAAATTCGCAAGATATAAAATTAGATAATGGATTTTTCGTTTGAATGTTTAACTTTTAATCAAATTAATTTATCGACTTTCTATGCTATTGGCAAACTTAGGCAGGAGGTTTTTATAGTGGAACAAGACTGTCCTTATCTGGATTTTGATGATAAAGACCGTTCTGCACATCATGTGTTTATCATGAAAAATGAAAATACTTGCTTAGCAACTTGCCGTATTCTACCCAAAGGAATTTCGTACGAAAATTATATTTCTATTGGTCGAGTCGTTACCCATTCAGAGACTAGAGGCACAGGAATGGGCAAACAATTAATGCGATTTGCTGTTCAGAAATGTGAAGCCTTATATCCTAATCAAAATATCAAAATTTCTGCTCAGTATTATTTGTTAAAATTCTATACCGAACAGGGATTTCAAGCCATTGGAGAAACATATTTAGAAGATAATATTCCACACATAGCGATGGTCAAAACCCATTGCTAAAAAATTACTTTTAAGTTATAGTCCTATGGATTACCTTTGCAGGGCGTCAACCCATTTTTCAACATTTTTATAATTATTCAGATGTTATTAAGATCTTCATATCATCATTTTTCAGATAGACATATCGGCACTAAAAAAGATAAACAAGCTTTATTAGAAGCCATCGGAGTAGATTCGTTAGACCGATTAATCGAATTAACCATTCCAGAAGCCATCCGAACTTCTGAGAAATTAGAACTTCCAGCATCATTATTTGAACACGAATATTTGGAATGGATTCAAAAAATAGCCAATAAAAATAAAGTTCATCAATCTTATCTTGGAATGGGGTATTACGACACCATTACGCCAAGTCCAATACTAAGAAATATACTTGAAAATCCAGGTTGGTACACTCAATACACACCTTATCAAGCCGAAATTTCGCAAGGAAGGCTCGAAGCTTTATTGAATTTCCAAACCGTTGTTAGTGATTTAACAGGGTTTCCGATTGCGAATGCCTCTTTATTAGATGAAGGAACGGCTGCCGCTGAGGCAATGGCTATGTTTTATAGTGCTGCTAATAAACGAATCAAAAAAGAAGAACTTAAGAAAAGAAAGTATTTTATTGATGAAAATGTTTTCCCACAAACCATTAGTGTTATCGAAGGGCGAGCAGAACCTTTAGGGATTGAAGTTGTCGTTGGCGATTGGAAAACTACCGTTATAGATGAATCTTTCTTTGGCGTTTTATTGCAATATCCTGATAAGTTAGGAAACATTAA
Source organism: uncultured Saprospiraceae bacterium (assembly GCA_937922815.1). GTDB lineage: Bacteria > Bacteroidota > Bacteroidia > Chitinophagales > Saprospiraceae > CALAJP01. Next base: position 4,630 of record CALAJP010000199.1, on the reverse strand, counting down.
TGATTACAGTGATTTTGCTAAAAACATGAAATCGCAAGGTATTTTCATAACGGCAGCAGCGGATATTTTGAGTTTAACACTATTGAAATCACCCGAACAATGGGGCGCTGATGCTGCGGTAGGAAGTACGCAACGTTTTGGGGTGCCCATGGGATTTGGTGGACCACATGCTGCGTATTTTGCAACCACTGAAAAGTTTAAAAGAAATATTCCTGGTCGAATTATCGGAATTTCTAAAGATAGAAATGATAAAGTGGCTCTTCGAATGGCATTACAAACTAGAGAGCAACACATCAAAAGAGATAAAGCCACTTCAAATATCTGTACGGCACAAGCTTTATTGGCAATAATGGCAGGTATGTACGCTGTTTATCATGGGCCGAAAGGGCTAAAATACATGGCTGAGCAAATCAATATGAAAGCGATGTTTTTGAAAATGAACATTGAGAAAATTGGTTTTACGGTTGAAAATACACACTTTTTCGATACGATAGCTGTAACATGTAGCGATGATAAAAAGTCTATTATTAAATCGCTTTGTGATAATTATAAAATTAATTTCTACACAGAAATTCCAGGTAAAATATTAATTTCTGTTGACGAACCTAAGGTTGATAAAGACCTTAAATTAGTTATTGACATTTTTGCAGAGGCCGTTAATTACGACCTAAAAGAATATTTTTATCCTAGCGATGTAGAAATACCATCTTGGGCTGAAAGAAATACGCCTTATTTGACGAATCCTGTTTTTGATAAATATCAATCGGAAACGAACTTTATGAGATATGTCAAAAAATTGGAAAACAAAGATTTGTCACTCATGCATTCCATGATACCCTTAGGTTCGTGTACCATGAAACTAAATGCGGCAACTCAATTAATGCCTCTTTCTTATCCAGAATTTTCAAAAATTCATCCTTTTGCTCCCAAAAAACAGACAGAAGGATATTTGGAAATGCTAACTACTTTAGAAAAATGGTTATGCGTTTGTACTGGTTTTTATGCTTGTTCTTTACAACCTAATTCGGGTGCACAAGGCGAATTTGCGGGGTTGATGACCATCCGAGCATTCCACAAATCAAATGGAGAAGAACATAGAAATGTGGCAATCATTCCTTCTTCTGCTCATGGTACGAATCCGGCAAGTGCAATTATGGCTGGAATGAAAGTAGTTGTTGTGGATTGCGATGAAAGAGGAAATATTAATATTGATGATTTAAAAGAAAAGGTTGATGCAAATGCTGAAAACTTGGCTGCATTGATGATAACTTACCCATCTACTCACGGTGTTTTTGAAGAAAAAATTATTGAAATTTGTGATTATATCCACCAAAACGGAGGTAAGGTTTATATGGACGGAGCCAATATGAATGCTCAAGTAGGCTTGACTTCGCCTAATACTATTGGAGCAGATGTTTGTCACTTGAATTTGCATAAAACGTTTAGTATTCCACACGGAGGTGGAGGCCCGGGATTAGGCCCTATTTGTGTGAATGAAAGTTTAGCCCCTTTCTTGCCAAACAGTCATTCTGTAAAAGGAGATAGTGCTATTTCTTCTATTTCTAGTGCTGAATATGGAAGTGCGAGTATTGCCCTAATTTCCTTTGCTTATATCGCTCTATTGGGATATGATGGCGTAAAATCAGCCACTGAATATGCTATTTTGAATGCCAATTATATTCGTAAAAAATTAGAAGACGATTATACGGTTTTATATACAGGAAAGAATGGATTCTCAGCGCATGAATTGATTATTGATTTGAGAATGTTCAAAGATTTTGTAAGTGCAGAAGATGTTGCCAAACGATTAATTGATTATGGTTTCCATGCTCCTACTTTATCATTCCCCGTAGCAGGAACATTAATGATAGAACCAACAGAAAGTGAAGACAAAGCCGAATTGGATCGTTTTTGTGAGGCGATGTTGAGCATTCGCCAAGAAATAAAAGAAGTGATGAACGGAGAAGTCGATGCGAAGAATAATGTGCTTTGCAATGCTCCACACCCTTTATATATTGCTATTCAAGACGAATGGGATTTTCCTTACACGAGACAAAAAGCTTTATATCCTATCGAATCTTTGAGAACTGATGGTAAATTTTGGGCATCTATCGCAAGAATTGATAATGCTTACGGAGATAGAAATTTAATCTGCACTTGTCCAGATATTAGTGAATATGTCGAAAATTAATAAAGAAATGATAGTAATTACAGGAGCGTATGGCTTCATAGGCAGTTGCATGATTCAATTATTGAATGAATTAGGCATTGAAAATATAATTGCGGTGGATGATTTTAATCGTCCCGAAAAAGCAACAAACCTTGAGCATAAAAAATTTGATCAAAAAATCGACAGAGAAGAATTTGTTGATTATTTAAATCAAAATGGAAATGAAATTTCTGCTATTTATCATTTAGGGGCCAGAACAGATACGGCTGAATTTGATTATGAAATTTTTGAAAAACTGAATATTCAATACACCAAAGATATTTGGAATGCTTGTGTCAAATTTCAGATTCCGTTGCTTTATGCTTCTTCTGCGGCTACCTATGGCGATGGAGAATTAGGTTTTGATGATGCCCATAATATTGTCGATGATTTGAAACCATTAAACCCATACGGAGAATCTAAAAATGTGGTTGACCAATGGATTCTAAAACAAACAGAATTTCCACCTTTTTGGGCAGGAGTTAAGTTTTTTAATGTTTATGGTCCTAATGAATCTCACAAAGAACGTATGGCGTCTGTTATTTTCCATACCTTTAGACAAATAAAGAAAACGGGAGCGATGAAGTTATTCCAATCGCACAGACCTGATTTTGGAGATGGAGAACAATCTAGAGATTTCGTTTACGTAAAAGATGTGGTAAAAATGTGCCATTTCCTTATCGACAAACAACCCCAAAATGGATTGTATAATATTGGAACAGGAAAGGCTCGTAGCTTCAAAGATTTAGCTTCGAATACTTTTACGGCTCAAGGTTTAGAGCCTGATATTTCTTTTATTCCAACTCCCGAAGATATTAGAGACAAGTATCAATATTTTACAGAAGCCAATATGTCTAAATTAGAACAGGCAGGTTATGATTTATCTTCAACGCATAGCTTGGAAGATGGCATAAAAGACTATGTTCAAAACTATTTAATGAAGGATGTAAAGTGGTAATGCGTTGAAATATTAGGCAAATGAACCTATCTTTTGTCATTTGCGTAATATAAATTTATAATTCCGAGTTTTAAATATCATTAATCTCTTTTGCAATTTCAGTCTTTTGGCTGTTAATATGGTCGAAGCGATTAATGATATTTTTTGTTATACTACTTTTAACCCTGCTCAAATAAGGCGAAATCAACTCTCTTTATTTGCTTTAAACAATACGACCATTGATAAAATAAAACATTTGAATCCCATTAAAAGACTTAAATCAGATGAAATATTTCTTATCTATATTGTTTTTACTATTGATGCAATTAGGTTTTGCTTGTAAATGCGAACCTAAAGCTAAGATTGATATTAGAGATATTAATGATTCTGATGTGATTTTCATAGGAATATTGTCTAAAGTAGACTCTACTACTGCCCAATCTACTCATTTGGCTTTTTCAATTTCAAAAATGCTTAAAGGAAACATAGATACTACATCAGTTTCTTACGATATAAAAGGAGATAAAAACCATGCGGGGATATTTCATAATATCGATACTGTTTTTGCAGGACAGAAGTGGATCATATTTAGCACCTCTACTCAAGTTAATGGTGAAACGGTACACCAACTAAAAAAAGCGAACAGCTCTAACCACTGTATTCTTAGCAGACCCATTATCAAGAATGATCCGTACCTCAGATATATTAAAGAAGTTGTTAAAAAGCGAAACCACCCTAACCAAAAATACTATATAGGAAATGATATTTTTGCAGAGGGAAGCATAAGTAATAATAGCCCAGTCGGAGTTTGGAAATACTATTTAGGCATTGACTCAAATAACTATTGGGAGGGGACATATATTGAAGGAAAAAGAGAGGGACTATGGCAGAAAAAGAGTATTAACTATCTAAATGAAAAAGTAGTCATCAGTAAAGAAATCTACCAAAGCGGTATTTTAAAAGAGCGTATTGAGTATAATTATATTGGAGAGAAAAGGATACATGAAACTTTTGGTGAGAAGCTTAATAGAAAAACAAAATATAACAAAGGTGCTGTTTTTTCAGAAATGGTATATCACAAAGATTCTGACACAACTACGATTGAATATTTCAAGTACGGAAAGTCTGTAAATGTTATAAAACGCGAAGGGAAAACATTTTGATTATCAATGATAAATCTACTAATATAACCAGTTAGAAAAGTTTTCTTTACTAATTCACAAAACAGCGACATGGCTCTATTCCATAGTTTTACTACACTAATGAATCGCTATTCTGACGACAAGGAAATGATTGCCAACTATTGGAATGAAATTCAAAATCAGTATTCGCAATCTTCTCGTTATTATCATAATCTCAGTCATCTCGAAAATATGTTGAATGAGTTTAATGATGTTCAACATTTAATTCAAGACTACGACAGTATTCTCTTTGCTATATTTTATCATGATATCGTTTATAAATCTACTTCCAATCAAAATGAG
>CALAJP010000198.1 GCA_937922815.1 uncultured Saprospiraceae bacterium | reverse complement strand
CAAGCGTCTAGCTGAGTTTCGTTAATTAATTCAATCAATTCCACTTCTGATAGATTATAATCATGAAACGGGAAGGCAAAAGTTCTATATTCAGAAGGGAAATGTTCCATTACATAATCCACTGAATCGTTAATTTCGGCTAATTGTTTTTCTCTATTAATCAAGTGAAAATGTGGGTGATTCATGCTATGAGCACCAATATGAAAACCTTTTTGTTGCCAAATGGTCAAGTCCGTAAACGTTCCATAAATTGGGTTTTCAGACAAATAATCGCTAAAACTAACGTCTAATATATTCGCCAAATGGTCAATTCGCAGTTCATCGAGTTGCGTAAGATTAAGAATTTTTTTGAGCGGGTCTTGCCCCATTACATTTTCCAAAGTTGCTAATAGGAAATCTGTTTTTTGGGCAGCAATAGTTTCTAATAATATCGAAATTTTGTATCGATACATCATATCGTGATTGGCAATATAAGGAGGGTTGATAAAAACGCTCGCAGGTATATGCTTCTGCTCTAAAAAAGGCATAGCAGTATCAAATACTTCTTTGTGACCATCATCAAAACAAATATGAAAATATTTTTTATTAGAATCATATTCATGTCTCAATATTTGTTCCATTGAGATGGGTAACATTTCGCTTTCAAGAAAAGAAATGTCATCGACAAAAGAATCAAACTTTCTGGGTTTATATAGGTGCTTGAAATGGTTGGGTACACCTGTGTCTTGGAATCCATGATAAACAAAAAAGTAAATTGGATATTGGTCGATATTCAACATAACATCATTAATTTCTGATAAAATCAATTCTTAATACATACCATTAATCCGTCACGTAGCGGAATGATTACTTGAGAAACTCGGTTATCCATCATTATTTTTTGGTTAAACCGATGCAAGGTCTCCGCAATTTTTTTTCTATTAGGCAATGCAACTTCGCCACGCCATAGTACATTATCCACAATAATCAGTCCACCTTGTCGAGTAATCTTAATTACGTCTTCAAACATACTCTCGTAGTCACCTTTGGCAGCATCCATAAAAACAACATCAAAAATATCTAATAATGTAGGGACAACTTGGTTAGCATCACCTATAATCAACTTTGTCCTTTTATCTACGTCAGCTTTTTTAAAATTGTTTAGAATTCTATGCTCTAATTCGTCATTTTTCTCAATAGTAGTCAACAACCCTTTTTCAGTGAGGGTTCTTGCCATCCAGATAGAAGCGTAGCCTGTAAAAGTACCTACCTCTAATATTCTTTCCGCATTCATCATACGACAAAGTAAACTGAGAAGATTTCCTTGTAAAGCACCGCTGACCATGTGTCCTTGGTAAACTTCCAAATAGGTCTCTTTCTCTATATCATAAAGCACCTCATCTGCTTTGGGGCTTATGTTTTGTTGACAGTAGTTAGAAATTAATGATTCCAATAAATGAATTCAGTTTGTTATTGATAAAAAAAGAACTGCAAATTTGCAGCTTTTTTTATTGAAGTAAAACCCTATGAAGATATATTAATAAAATTTAAGTTTGTCTTAACTAAAGAATACAATAAAGAAAGATGGAATATAACTAATCTCATAAATAAACAATGAAGCATAAAAGAGAAAACTTGTTCAATCCCTAATAATACATAAAACATTGCTTATATGGATAGATAATAAATTTAAAAAAAATATTAATTTGTTAACAACATAATTTATTGATAGTAATCATAAAACAAAGTAATGAGCGGTCATAAAATACTTAAAGAATTAAAAAGTGGTTCCAACTTCGCCTTTAGTCAACTGTATAAAGAGAACTTTGACATGGTTAAGAAATATGTTATGTCAAATAATGGTAGCCAGCAGGATGCAGAAGACATTTTTCAAGATACTCTTCTTATTTTTTCTAATAAAGTAAAACAAGAAGATTTCAAATTAATAGCCTCTACCAAGACCTATATAATAGCTATTTCTAAAAACTTATGGTTAAAAAACTTCGATCGTTCAATAACGAACGTCAATTTCAAGAGACATTCAGATCGGATTTTTGGGATTCAATCTCTAATGACGAGGAAAATAAAAATAGTGTTTTAAAAAAAATAGAATCTATCTTCAATCATTTACCTGAAGGCTGTGCTAGACTTCTTAATGATCTTTATTTACGAGGTAAATCTTTCTTAAATATAAAAGAAGAACAGAACTATAAAAATGTTCATACGGTTCAAAACATGAAGTATAAATGTATGCAGCAAGTAAAAAAAGCAAAAAGAATGAAAAAAAGAATCCCATTGGGTGATTAATTGAATTCCAAGGATATTAAGAAGTAGTTAGTATTAACTAAACCAAAATTTACAATGACAAAAAGGGAGAATACCATCAATGTTTTAATCTTACTAGGGCTATTGGGTTCGGTGTTGGTAGGAATTGGAGAATATTTATTACACTTCTTACCCGGAGGACCTGAAGGTGAAGTAAGTATGCTAGAACATGTACCATTAGATAGGGCAAGTACAGGGCATTTTTATGCCGTTTTTGGGGCACCTTTATATTTTGCAGGGTATTATGGACTTAGAGAGTTTTTTAAGAAATCAAATGAAAGCCTAGCCAATATCCTAATGGTTCTAGGCTTTTTAGCATTTTTTATTGGTGGAATATGGATATCGTCTAGATATTTTGGTGCAGTAGTTCTCCAAAAAAGCCAAGGAACTAACGATTATAAATTTTATTTACAATCGTACGAAGATCATTATCAAGTTCTCGTTTGGGTATTAAGAATAATCATTGCTTTATTATCTATTGTTTTTGTCCTTCTTGTTTTAAAAAATAAACAAGGGATACCTAAATGGTTTGCAGTTTTCAACCCTATCGTACTATTAATAATAATTATATCATCATTAGTATGGTTTAAACCCTTGGGTATTCACATTGCACCTATCGCTATGAATGTAACCCACTTTATATTTTTCGGAATAATTTTACTTCAATTCAATAAAACAAATAATAACTAAATTGGTATGAAAATTTTAAAATACATTCTATTCGGTCTACTAGCCGTTATTTTAGTCATATTATTGCTTGTCGGATTTCGATTCAAGAATGATGCAAACAATCCTTACAACAATAAAATTGATCAGAGCCTAGTTCCAAAATTCGCAGAAATTCCCCTCAATTTCGTACAAAAATACAATGGGAAAGAATCTCTTCCTGTAGCAGCATCTGGATTAATTGATATAGATAATGATGGTGTGGATGAATTATTTTTAGGAGGGGGCTACAATCAACAAGACGAGTTGTTCAAGTATCAAGATGGAAAATTTGTGTCCATTTCAAAGAATACAGGACTTCCACAAAAAGAAAACCTTAGTACGTTAGGTGTTGCTTCGGCAGATTTTGATAATAATGGTTTTTCTGACTTAATTGTTTCTAGAGAAGATGGCATTACAATTTACTATAACACCGATGCCAAATTTACCATTAAAAAAGTAGATTATCCTCTTGCTGGAGATGCTACACCTCTTGGTTTTGCATTAGGAGATGTTGATAAAGACGGCGATATAGACATATTTATCTCTAACTATATCCGTAAAAAGCAAATGCAAGGGCAAAATAACTTTAGCAAAACATACGGCCCTATAAGCCAACTATTACTAAATAATGGTAACAATTCTTTCAAAGATGTTACTAAAGAATCTGGCTTGTATTATCAACACAACACCTTCATGGGAATTTTGGTTGATATAGATAATGATACTTGGTTAGACTTGATAGTAGCTCATGATACTGGCGAAGTTCGTTCTTATAAAAATAATGGAGATGGCACCTTTAAAGTAATGCCAAATCCAACTACTGGTAAATATGGTTATCCAATGGGAATTGCTGTAGGAGATTACAATAACGATGGAAATGTTGATTTTATGTTTTCTAATACTGGTACTTCAGCACCTCATTTTTTAGCTAGAGGGGACGTAGATGAAAGTTTATTTGAATCGGATTGGATATTTTTTGAAAACAAAGGGAATTTTGTCTTTGAAGATGTAGCGAAAAAAACGCAAATTAGTGATTTTGAATTTTCTTGGGGGGCTGTTTTTGCGGATATGAATAACGATGGTTTACAAGATTTGATCGTATCAGAGAATTATGTAGAGTTCCCACCTCATAAAATTTTCAAACTGCCCGGTCGTTTCTTAACGCAAAAATCGGATCATACTTTTGTTGCTACCGAAAGTGAAAGCGGAGTAGTAAATGAACACTATGGTATCACACCTTTAGTAAGTGATTTTAACAAAGATGGTTATCTTGATTTAGTTTGGGTAAACATAGATTCTCCTACTAAAGTATTTATGAATAAAGGTGGTAAAAATAATGGCGGTGTATCAAATATAATGCTCTAGTCTTTCAATGTTAAATTGCCAAAAGAACCATGCAATAGCTAAATTGTGCCATTTATCAGATTTAGAGAAAGATAAAGTTTTTCGAACTAGCCTACTAACTCTAGCTCTTATA
>CALAJP010000197.1 GCA_937922815.1 uncultured Saprospiraceae bacterium | reverse complement strand
AAAACTATCTTGGACTACGGCTACTTCTACTAGAAGAAGAACTTCTTGAAGAGCTTGATGATCTAGGGCTACTAGAACGGCTTGATGAACGAACCGAGCTTGAATTTCTTGAAGATGAATTATTCGATGATCCAACAGAAGAACTTCTACTTGAAGATCTAGTGCTCGACTGAACTCGTGGTGAAGAAGTTGATTTCCTCGTTGAATTATAGGTAGCGTTACGAGACGAAGACCTTGGACTTGTTCTTACATTAGTAGAACGTGTCGTTGTAGTCTTAGTCGTTGTAGTCTTAGTTGTTGTATTTCTTGGGCTTGCTCTTACTGTACTTGAACGGGTTGAAGAACGCGGACTTGTCCTAACGCTGCTAGAACGTGTTGATGTAGCTCGTGTTGTAGTGCTTCTTGTTGATGCTCTTGGGCTTGTTCGAGTAAAGTTTGAGCGAGAAGAACTTCTAGGAGAAGAATTTATCGCTGATTGTCTAGAACTAGTTCTAGTACTTGCCGATGACCCAGACCTACTTACCGAAGACACCCTTCTTGTCGTATAACCATTTCTAGGCCTGCTATTGGTATAAGAACTTGGAGGACAATAATTATTGCCATAATAGTTATTACTGTAATAATTATTAGCATAATATCTATCATACACTCTATAGTTGTTATAATAGCCTATGCCATAAGAATTCCATGACTGTGCATAACGGTATCTATTCCATCCACCATAGCCATAATCCCAATCATTAAAACCTACACTAACAGGGCCGACACCTACTGAGACAATTACATTTGGGCGATAAAAAACGGAATTAACCGCATAGGCATCATAAAAAAATGGGTCATTTACAAAAACTGCTCGTCGGTGAAAACGATTAATTCTATTGGAATAATACCCTGGGGTATTAGACTCGTAGCTATAATAGTTATTTGTCACATAAGTATCTCCATTGTCATCTGTATATGAATCTTGATTAGAATCTCTTTCATCATAGTCCGTTACATCATAATAATCACTAGAAGAGTTATTACTACTATTAGAGTAAGTAGTTCCGTAATCATCACGATTGTCAGAGTTTTTTATATTGTCAGAATATGTGTTTCTCTGACTATAGTCATAATAGACAGCGTCTCCTTGTGCTAACAAATCTGCACTAGAAATAAGCGTTAGACTAAAAAAAATAGAGCTAAAAAGAAGTTTTTTCATAATTTTTAGAATTTGAATGAATAAAACCACGACGTTTTAAAATTTCAATACGAAATTATTTACCTCAATTTGCAAATTTTATTCGACATTTTATGTTAACAGCAGCATAAATCGTGTTAAATTTTACTATTTTTCAGCTAATACAAGGGCAAAACGGTCTCTAAAAACTAGAATGACAAGATCTTTGAATTAACTCTTTCTCTATCATTCGTTGCATAGTGCAATACTCATGAACACTAAAGAACTTCTTTCTTAAATACATAAAACAGAATAGAATATAAAAAAGAGAGGCCGGGAAAAGAGCAGAAAAGAATAGAAACCCAAGCTGAAATTCCATAATATAGCAAATTGCCGTTGGTATAAGAATTAAAACAGAATAGCCACCAAACTGTACAATTTCATCTTTTAATTGAGTATAAATATTATACTCCCTGTCTGTGTGACCTTGTAGAACCAACAAGTCCGAATCACTATAAATTTGTGGCCCAAACAATAATAGATTATCAAGGTCTAAAACATTAGACTCTTTCTCTATTTGTTCAAGTAAAGGCTCTACGAATGTATGATTCATTAAAAATGATTATTATAGTAAGTTGTAAGATTTAAATAAATATACTAAAAAAAATTGATTTTGTAAACCGATTACCTATCATTTTTCACCTCAACAATCTACTTTAACACATTATAATAATTAAAACTCATTTTTTTTTGTTAAATCGGTCATTTAATGTATTAACAAAACATCTCTACCGTTACAATCTACAATGCAAAACAACGTTTATTTTTTTCAAAACTTATTTTTGGGCAATTGAAAAGCGTCTAAATATTTATAAACTCAAGGAACTTTAAGCACTCCCACGTTGTTAATGTGGCAATAAAGTTTTGGGTATTTCTAATTATTTATTTAGTATTGAGCTTCAGAACCAAAAACGTTAACAAAACGAACCCTCATGAACAAGAACCAGTTAACATTTGCCATATTTTTTGCTTTTTTTTGCTTTTCCAATTTGTTAGCTCAAAACAAAACAAATGTCTTACCCAAAAGCTTTGACTTTGCCTCTTCTCGAAACTCTATTCCTTCGCAGTATACGCCCACAATCAACAGAGATTCTTTAGTATCTCATACTCCCGTAGAAGTTTTTGCTATCCCCTCTAATGTTCATATCAACCTTAAAGAACAGGGACTACAAACCAATACTCCAGAAGGTATCATATATCAATTAGAAATAGATGCTAAAAACAGCTTAAGTACTGCTGCTTGCTACGAAAATTTCAAAATTGCAAAAGGAGGTCTACTTCATTTATACAGTAGAGATAAATCGCAAATCGTTGGTGCATATACAGAAGATAACAACCCCGTTTCAGGAAAATTTATAACCGACTTTATCCATGACGACTCGTTTATTATCGAATATTTCGAGCCTCACGGTGTCCATAATGGAAATATCGTTATTAATAGAATTTACGCTTCTATTAGACCAGAACCTTTAGCAGAGAGCAGAACAGCTCCTACGCCCACTGTTCCGAGTACCGAATTCAACAACTCGCAAGATTGTCACGAAAACATCAATTGTAGTACCGACTCTACACATTTGTCTGCTAAAAATAGCGTAGTACGTATATTAATCACCAACGAAGAGAATATGATCTGGTGTTCAGGCTCAGTACTCAACAATATAAATGAAGACAAGAAGCCATTTATATTAACAGCCTTTCATTGTCATGGAAATTATACGCCAATTTTTGATTTATGGAGGTTCGATTTTAATTACCAAACCCCTGACTGCAATAATGTAACGACAGCCCCTGAATATGAATCTATCATCGGATGCACCTTTAAGTCAGGTTACGAAGATACAGACTTCACACTTCTTGAACTTAGTTCAACCATTCCCAGAAGGCTAAATGTTCGTTATAGTGGCTGGAATGCATCTCCTAATACTGACCATCAAAAAGGGTTTACGGTTCACCATCCTAATAGTGACGTTAAAAAAATTAGCACATTTAAAGACGCTCCGCTAAAGTACCCCAATGGCATTACTTGGGACATTGGAGTGCGTACTCCTCCCTTTCACCATTGGCAAGGCATATTCCAAACAGGTTCTTTTCAAGGTGGTTCTTCTGGAGGACCTCTTTTTAATGAAAATGGAGAAGTAATAGGACAAATGCATGGCGGAAATGGAAAATGTGCAGATAATCCTGAAAATCTTAACGAAATAGAAACTTTCTACGGTAGGTTTGACATTTCTTGGGAAGGCGGAGGAACTCCAGAAACAAGACTAAAAGACCACTTAGACCCTAACAATACTAATACATTGCAAATAGGAGCTATACAAGAAACGGCTACTTACAACATCAATGGGCAAATTAGCTTTGGCGATACTTTTCTTAAAAATGTAAAGGTTGACCTAATTGATTCGGAAGACAATACACTTTTACAAACGATAAGTAGCGACGAAGACGGCAATTTTTCTTTTAATGATATTACCGCTCAACAAAACTACACCCTTTCATTGAGTCACGAAGCGGATTTTAACCAATCGGTCTCCGTAAGTGATTTGGTTCTTTTGAATGGATATATTTTCAATGAAAGTGCATTGTCATTAGCGGATAGTTTAGCAACTGACGCTAACCGTGACCAACGATTTACAGTATCGGATGCCGTTATTCTAAGACAATTTATCAATGATATTAGAGATGGATTTACTCACAATTCGGTATGGCTATTTTATGACAAGAGTAATTTCATTCATTCAGGACAAGCATTTGAACCTAGGTTTAATATCAACTTAGACGGCGATAAAACATTAGAAATAGGAGCTATAAAAATAGGTGATACTAACTTTTCGTTCCGAAATTAACACGGTTCGGCTGACCTAATTATTCTAATAAGTTCTATCTTCTTCCCAATCATTAGATTGTTCTAATTGTTGGCGAAGGCGTTCTTCCTCAATACGTTCCCATTTTGTTTTTTCGAAAGCATCTCGAGGAAGAAAGAACTCTTTTATTCTGTTTTCAATAGAAGATTTCTCATATTCGTGTTCTTCTTTAGAATCTTTATACAAATAAGCAACTAACATACCTGCTATAGCACCGCTTAAATGTCCTTCCCACGAAACATTAATTTCGCCAGGAACTACCCCCGAAAAATATCCTGTATAAATACTCAAGAAAATCAAAGACATAACAATAGAAGACTTACTTTTTCTGAAAATTCCAGAAAATAATACATAAGTCAACATACCATAAATAACCCCTGAAAATCCAATATGAAAACTACTCCTGCCAATACACCAAGTTCCTAAGCCTGACAGTATAAAAATCCAAATCATAGACTGATAGAAACTTTTCTGATAGAAAGAATACATCGTTCCTCCCATCACGAGTAGCGGAATTGAATTTGAAATCAAATGCCCCCAATCACCATGAATAAAAGGGCCTGTCAAAACACCTACCAACCCAGAGACTCTCCTAGGTAAAATACCCCACGCTCCCCAATGGTCATTCATTAGATACTGAAAGGTATGTATTCCAAAAAGCACAGCTACCAATATTGCAGGTATCCGTACCATTTTTAAAATCTGAATGGATAAACTTTCTTTTTTTTTCATTTACATTACCACTGAAAGTAATTGCATAATATCCACCATATCTGCATTGATAGAATTATGATGTTTAATTGCTTTAGAAAACGGTGTTCTTTTTATCTTGTTATCAACAATACCTATCATTACACCATGCACATTTTCCATCAATGCTTTTACTGCCTCAGCCCCCATCCAAGCCGCCCTAAAACGCTCCATTGCCGTAGGGCTTCCTCCACGTTGAATATGTCCCAAAATCGTAATTTTAGTATCAAATTGCGGTAATTCTTTCTTTATTTTTTCAGCTACAGCTTTAGCACCTCCACGTTCATCTCCTTCTGCAACGACAACAATATAAGAGGTTTGTTTATTTTCTTTTGTTCTAAGTAAATCTATCAATTGATTAGGCTCTCCAGTTAATTCGGGAACCAAAATAGCGTCTGCTTCAGCAGAAATCCCAGCACGCAGGGCTATCAAGCCCGCATCTCGTCCCATTACTTCTACAAAAAATAATCGATTGTGAGAATTGGCCGTATCCCGAATTTTATCCACAGCTTCCACGACCGTGTTAATTGCCGTATCGTATCCAATTGTAAAATCTGTCCCTACCAAATCATTGTCAATAGTCCCTGGACAACCTACCATTTTAATGTCAGGATACTCGTTCATAAAAACAGTAGCTCCCGTAAAAGTACCATCTCCGCCAATGGCGATAATAGCATCAATATTGGCTTTTTTTAAATTTTGGTAAGCCTTAGCCCTACCTTCTTTGGTTCTAAACCGATCGGAACGAGCCGACCGCAATATGGTACCTCCTCTACTGCTGATTCCCCATACTTTTTCTTCGTTCAACAATACAAAATCTCCATCGATAATTCCTTCATAGCCGCCCATAATTCCATAAACTTCAAATCCGAAATTAACACCTGCTTTATAAACAGCTCTTAAACAAGGGTTCATTCCTGGCGAATCTCCTCCAGATGTAAAAACAGCGATATTTTTCATTATGTGTCTATTTTATGATTTTGAAATTATTCCACAGCCAACAACTCCACTTCTACCTTTAACGGTTCCGTTGGAAAATGTTTACCAATTTTTATACTTGGTTTAAATAATTGATACGGAACCCACGCTAATGTATAACCTTCTTTTTTTGAAAAGGTTAAAATTTCTTTCACCACATTCATAAATTCATTAGGGTAACCAACCATAGGCTCTTCCATTGCCTTAGAATCGAAAAGGGCCTGAGAGGTAGTATCTGAAATTTTCAAATGAAAAGTTAATTTGAATTCTTCTATAGAATCTATTGGTACGCCTTTGTTTTCTATAAAATATAAATACCCAGTTTCAGATTCTTTAAACACAATATCACTATCAGAAACCAATGACTCCAATTCAGGAAATTTATAATTCATTTCTTTCACCGTAGGTTCTTGTAACAAGGCTTGTTGATGTTTTGTCTGACATGCTATCAAACAACCTACAAACAATATAATTCCATAAATATAATTTCTCACGAGTCAGTGGGGGCTTTGGGTGGTTTTAAAAAGGAAACAAATTCAATTTCAAAAATCAAGGGTTTATTAGGTGGAATCAATCCATTTCCTGCACCTTCTTCCCCATAAGCTAAATGCGACGGGGATAATAATAAGATTTTTCCTCCAGGAGCAATCATCTCTAATCCTTGGTTCCATGCATGAATTGTATTTCCTATAAAAAATTCAAACGGAGGACCTTGTTTTCTAAGTTTTTGGTCAAAAACCTTTCCATCCGAAAAATATCCTTTGTAATATACTTTTACCTTTTTGCCCCATTTTCCTTTAGGTCCTTCTCCTGGATTCACTACCAAATACATCAATCCATTAGATGTTTCTTGAAAATCAATCAAATTATCCATTGCATAATTAATCAATTCATTTCTTTCTTTTTGGTAGTTGGTTTGTGGATTTTGCACCAATTCGCCCATCAATCGGGTAAAAAGTTCATCCTCATCCGCCTTAGGTACAGAAACAACAGCTCCTTTTGACATTTCTTTTTTACTCTCTGAACAGGCAAATAAACATAGCGTTATCGAAAATAAGAAAAACAGCAGTTTCATAATTTATGATTTTCGGTTTCGCAGACCATTAATTATTTGACACAGTGGAGCATCTTCTTTCATTCCTAATGCCTTAATAGATGCATCGACCTTAGACTCATATTCCTTTTGAAGATTAGCTATTTCCGTAGGAATATCATATTTTAAAAATAAATCTTTCACCTTTTCAACCTTTTCATTCACATCCATTTCATTATTCGTCAGATAGCTATTCAATAGTTCAGTATCTTCAGGGTTTGCTTTTTCAAACGTTTTCAACACTAAATATGTTTTCTTTCCTTGAATAATATCTCCTCCTATTTGTTTCCCAAAACGCTCATCTCCGAACGCATCTAAATAATCGTCTCGCAACTGAAATGCTATCCCTGCATGAATACCGATATTATAAAAATGCTTTTGCTCTACTGTATTTGCACCACCCAACGCAGCTCCAATTTGTAGCGATGCTCCTAATAAAATTGCTGTTTTCAACTTTATCATTTCCAAATAATCTGCTACTTCTACTACAGTCTGCTTCTCGAACTCCATGTCCATTTGTTGCCCATCGCAAATTCTACGACTTGTTTCTAAAAACAGTTTTACCATAGCAGTACTATTGTCAGAAGGAACAGCCATCAAATACTCAATTGCCATTATTTGCATGACATCACCAGAAAGAATAGCTGTATTCGTATCATATTTCAAATGAACCGTTGGCTTTCCTCGCCTCGTATCAGCTTCGTCCATTATATCGTCATGTACCAATGTAAAATTATGGAACAATTCGATAGCGTATGCCGCAGATAAAACTGCTTCTACATCTTTTCCAAAATATTGGTAAGATGCCAAAACCAAAAGTGGGCGAATTCGCTTTCCTCCCAAGCTCATTATATAACGTACAGGGTCATACAAACTGGTAGGCTGATAATCAAATTGCTGTTTCTGTTCAAATTCTAAATATTGCTTTTGCAAGTCTGACAACATATCTATCTCAGGTTAATTGTTCTATATAATAACGAATACTCAAATGTAAGAAATTGATAAGGAATAGTGATTGAATGGGCGGTTTATATTGATATTTTTTGGGATTAATGTTAAACTTAATCCTAGTTAGTCGGAAGCAGGATCCGCACCCAAACCTATTCTTATCTTGTACTTTTAGGACGAAATAAAAACAAAAAAGCCTCTAAGAAATCAATCTTAGAGGCTTATATCGCGTTTTAGTAGCGGGAACAGGACTCGAACCTGTGACCTTCGGGTTATGAGCCCGACGAGCTACCATCTGCTCCATCCCGCGATATTGGTTTGCAAATATACTATTATTTAATCGAATAATGCAAGCACCCTGCTAAATAAAACTAAAAAACATTAAACCACTAAACACAAGACGCTAATAATCAATAGTTTAATCAACAAAATAATTTAATGACGAATCCTCTTGAGCCTTTAATTCTAGAGTTGGTTTATCTAACCGTACACCATTCCAGTAAGGAAATATTTTTGCTGTCGTGAATTTTTCTTGAAATTTTGCCAGCCTTTTTTGAGCATCGGACAGTTTTTTGAAAGTACCTATAGTGTACGAAAAGGAATTATTACTTAGCTTTTCTAATAAAACATCTGATTCAGTACTCAATATAGGTTCGTTCCAAACTTGTGAAGTTTGAACCAATTCTATTCGGTAAGTCAATCCTGTAGCTAGCTTCCTGAAAATAGCTCCTGCATTCAAACCTTCTAAACGTTGAGATTCCTGCGAAAGCTTATATTCTATAATTGGGTTTTCTAATTTATCAAAAAAGAATGCCTCTACTCTATTGTTCAATTTCTCCGCCAATACATGATTCGGTTCTGTCATAGGATGTTTAGTACCTGCTCCGAAAATAAAAATTTGTTCTTCTCGAACGCCCTTTGCCAATAAAAATGATTTTACTTGCTGACTAAAATCTACTGAGGAAAATAAATCTACTACAAAATTGGGCGATTTTTTATTATTAAAACCATACAGACCAATATTCAGACTCGATTGCTGCACCAAATAATCTGCCCATTCTTCCAATATTTGTGCATTTTTACCAAAAGAAATTGGCAATTTTGAGTTTATTAAAACATGCTGTGTAGTTGATATTTTTAACAATCCTTCTTTATCCTCCTCTTTATCCACATCCACGACTGCATCCTCATCATCAAAAGCCATTAGACTAGTAAAATAAGGAATCACAGAACGATTTTTGCCCGAAACTTCATTTTTTAAATAACCTGCATACAAATCAAACCCACCATAGCCACTTTTTCTATTACTCGCAAAATACATAATCGAGTAAGCCTTGTTTATCGTTATATCTATATCGTCGGCTACGCTGTTAATTCCTAACCCTAAATTTTTAGGTGTAGAGAACGCTTTACTTTTTTCATCAAAATTAGCCAAAAACAAATCGAATCCTCCGTAACTCATTTTCGGATTATTAGAAGAAAAGTATAAACTTCGCCCATCATTTGCCAAAAAAGGTGATTTCTCGTCGTACTCAGAATTAATTTTTGCACCTAAATTAACAGGTTCCGTCCAGCCTGTATCTGATTTTTGAACGACAAACAAATCATACCCTCCAAAACCAGGTAATGTTTGACTTGCAAAAAGGATTAAATTCCCGTCGTCAATAAATTGAGCATCAATATCACAATTTTCAGAAAATACAGGACCTTCAAATTTCTCAGGAAACAAAGGCTTGTCTTCTAAATTATCAACATAAGTATCTTTTAGAATGTGCCCACAACCATTAAGACTCGAAAAATAAAACAAAGACCGTCCCTTGTTCCCAAAACCAATAGGAATATCTGTTTTTGGAGTATTAACCAACGAAGACAAACGCACTGGCGTTTGCCACAGACCATTTAATATTTCTGTATTAAAAATATCTGCTTTGTAGCTCCCTTTACTGTTTTCAACGCCATCATCTGTTCTTCTGCCGCCTACATTATTATTTTTTACCGCCGAAAAATACATTACTTCGTCATAATTGGAACTAAACAATGGTCTTCTTTCATCATATACGCCATTGATTTCCGCTCCTAAGTTCTGAATGATAGCATCTGAAACTTGTGTTGAATTATCGTTAAGGTATGCGCAGTTTTTGAGTTTATCAAATACAATACGCTGTTTTTCTATTGCTAATTTGGGTTGGTCTAAATATAATTTATAATTATTCGCTGCTTCTATTGGATTACCAAGACTCTGATAAGCTTGAGCTTGTAAACGATACAATTCAACAGGCATTTTTTTACTCGCAGTAGCATACGATTCTATTATTCGAATACATTCGTTTTGGCGGCCAGACTCATGTGCTGCACTCGCAAAATTCACCAAGTCCGAACTTTTCAGAGAAGCAGCGACACTATATTTTCGATAATACTCATAAGCATCATGATATTCTTTAGCTTCAAAAAACTTTTTTGCCAAAGATAAATAATCACTATCTCCTCCTTGAGCGAAACTGCTTACCGAAAACAACAATATACAAATTACACTTTTTAACTTCATCTCTCTTTCCATCATTTTGACCCATTTTAAAGCACGCCTAATCAAACCGTATTCAACTATATTTAAAACATCAAAGAATCATTAATTCAATTTATTTTCTACTGCTCTATTTCTGAAGAACTAATGATTTAAACCTTTACTTAAATCCTAAAAATCACATTCTTATTACAGAAAAGTCTCTTTTTTAAGGAAAAAATTAATATTTCATAGAAAAAAGAATAGAAAACAATTAAAAATTACTTAATTTTTAACCACATTACCACTAAAAAGTTAATCATAAAAAACTATCAATCAGAAAGTTAAATAAAAACAAATATTATTTTTATTCTCACAACTACATCTTATTGAGCTTTTACACATTAAATTTATTATAGATATTGCAATTAAGTATTTAGCAATTAATACTTTTTAACTAACTAAACTGTCTAATACTTTTTGTTAGATTAAGTTTTTTTGGATATGTTCATGGGATTATAATTTGTTGTAAAAAGACTAATTTTTCTTTATTGAAAAATTAGTCTTTTTTTTGTTAGAACATAAGTATCGCCATTGCGAATAGAACTATACTAAAAAGCTTCTTGCCATGCAATCACACCGCCTATCAAGTTTTTCACATCTTTGAACCCTGCCTGCAACATCACTTCTTGAGCCATAGCAGAACGCTTTCCAGAACGGCAATGCACAACAATATCAGCATCCTTATATTGTTCTAAGTTTGGCAATTCTGCCATCAAATTTCCTAACGGTATGTGTTGACCGTTGATATTAAATTCTTCGTATTCGTAATCTTCTCTTACATCAATAAGTACAAAATTATCTTTGTTCTTTATCTTTTCGTTTAATTGCTGTACCGTAATCTCCATGATTTATTTTTTAATGAATGGAATAACCTCAACAGAACGAGCGTCTGTTCTTGATGTCAATTTTAAGAAATAAATTCCTTTATTCAACATATTTATTGAAATTCTTTCATTGAAATTTCCAAAAAACTGCAATTGCCCTAATGAATTATATACTTCATAATCTAAGAGCGTGGATTTATTTTCACTTTTCTCTTTCAAATAAATATAATCTTCCGAAGGATTTGGATATAATATATAATTACTATTCTCAACCGCATATATATCGTCAATAGGCGTAGCAACTTGAGTAGTTGTCCCAAAAACAGGTCTTAACATTAATGACCCAGGGAAGTTTTCAGACGCTATCGGATTCCAAGTATCTGTCAATTTAGCAAATATTTTGCCTTCTCCTTTTGTCGTATTTCTATCCATTCCCACAGCCATTGCATTATCAATCTCTTTGGTTATTTGTTCCCAACCGATAAAGAATTTCCCCGCAGGCATTGGAATTACCACGGCACTATCATTTTCATTAATCAAGGCATAGGTAGTAAACCCTTGTACCCCCAAACCAAATTCGTTAGCAAATACAGGATTGAAAATTTTACTTTCAAAAACAGGTTCTGTTTGCAAACTATCCCTCCATACACATAAACGAATTTGAATATCATCGGGCGTATCGTTAGCATGCTGAATCAACATCTGAATGTTTCGTAATGTATCTGCAATATTAGTTTCGTACTCCACAGCTATTTTTACTCCACCACCACGAGCAGCTAAGTTCGATTCTGCTGTTCCGTCATCATAAGCAAAATAAGGTGCAAAAATGCGGTTGGAGAATCGAAGGGTATCGGGCGTTTTCCCATTCAAATAGCTTAATTCTACTTCAACATCAACCGTTTCATCATTACGAGTATCATTTAATAATTCTCTAAAATCATTATCAGACTTATTACTAAAATTCAAAATATCGCTCTCATTGGGTTCAACTACAAATTCCGACCCCACAAAAGTTTCTTTAATGCCGACCAACTCATCTGTGTTTTTAATTGTTACCAAAAAAGCAGACCCAAGTAAAACAAAACTAGTAGCATTAATAGTATCATAATTAAACATTTCAACAAACAATTGTTCTTCTATTTCATTGGCTATATTAGATTCAAATTGATTCCTTGGCATAGTAGTATATCTACTCATCAAGTGCCTTGAAAAGTCAATAGGTTCAGCAATGAAAAAAGAAGGTGAATTAGCACTCGCTAAACTTAAATTAACAGCATCTATATTCCAAATATCAACAGCGCCTTTGTTTGAAGAATAGTTCACTAATTGAAATTGAAAATTATCATACAAATATGCTGAATCTATTACTGGGTAATTAAATTTTTGAAAAGATGCTGTTTGTTCAAGATTCGAAATAGGCATATCAAACACAAAATCACTTAACATAATTGTATCAATACCTATCCAAACATTAGCGGTATCTTTAAATTCTAATACTAAAAAATCCTCATCTTCAGGAGCTTCTCCTAGCCCTTTGGGTTGAGCTTCGAAAGATAAATACAAAGTATCAGTAGCAGATACTGGAACACTACTCAAATCGATTGGCTTGGTAATCAACATATCCGATTCTCCAAAAATACTTCCATAAGGATTTCCGTCATCATCTAATCCGTCC
Organism: uncultured Saprospiraceae bacterium; assembly: GCA_937922815.1. Classification (GTDB taxonomy): domain Bacteria; phylum Bacteroidota; class Bacteroidia; order Chitinophagales; family Saprospiraceae; genus CALAJP01. Next base: position 26,915 of record CALAJP010000197.1, on the reverse strand, counting down.
ATAGTTGCGACACCAACATTGGGTGCATTATAACCAAAAGAACGATTGACATAAACTGATTTTCCTATCCAAACATCCGCAGTAGGCAATTCTGAATCATAAGAAAAATCATCCTCTACTGGTAAATCAATAGTATCAGAAATCACATTTATAATTTGAATAATGGTATCCGTCAAACACCCCACCCTTCTACCAAAACGCAAGGTATCTATATCCAAAATCACTCCTGCCTCGTAGGTATAACAACTATCTTCTAACAAAAAATCCGTATTAGCATCCGAATAACTGGAATCTAATGGAATTACACCATAATCGTTTGGGTTACTAATTTCAATACAGTTCTCTATTCGTTCACCCAATTGAACAGTCAACATAGGCAATATATCTACTCCGCCCACTCCTGCTGTATTTACAATATATTGGAATGTATCGAAAACAAATCCATCTCTAACCAATAGCGTAAATGTATCCATATCTATCAAATCACTCGATTCATAGTTTATCCTCGAGCCATCAATTTCAAATACCGTTCTATTATCAGCAACACCACCTTCGATTATTTTAATTTCAAATAAATCGCTGTTTTCTATTTCAAAATTCTGACTAAAATTACCGCATAGTGATAAATTTATAGTTGTATCTAATTGCAATTCGCCCAATCGTTGGGTAGTAACATTATATTGAAAAGTATCATACTCAAACCTATCCCGAACTTCAACACGAATAGTATCCATTTCTTCTTCCAGTCCAGTTTGATAAGTAAAACAGGTATCGTTTACGACATAGCTCGACCCATTATCATTAATAGCTGGGCTAAGTAAATTGATTTGAAAAGCATCTTTATTTTGAATGTCATAACAAATCTCCATCGCATCTTCTTGTGCAATTACTGTATCTATAGTAGCTTGAAAAGAACCAAACTGTTGAGTGGAAATAGTGTATTTGAATGTATCACATACTACAAAATTGCAAAACAACACCTCTAATTGGTCTGAATCGGGCACAGAATCAGCCTTGAATGTAAAACAGCTATCATTCACAGTGAAAGTAGCACCAAAATCCTCAAAACTACGGTCGCTCAATCTTATGTCAAATTCTTTTGTTTGTCCCGAATTAAAAGGCAGGCTTGAAAGGGGTAAACATTCTTCTATTTCTGTTAAAATTTCCACTGCTCCCCAATCTTTTGACTGAGAAGTTTGATTTCTCGCAATAGTCACTTCATAATAGACCGTATCACAACCTATTATATTATCAGTGTTTGCAAAATTATCATTATCATCACAAATCAATACTATCAAAGTATCAATCCCTAAATCTCTACGGTCCGTACTAATATGCGTAACCGTTGAATTATTTGCATTAGAAAAACCTATATTCCCCCTCAATATAAACAATCTGTTAAATATACCACTAACCGCAGAAGTGTCCACTTCAAAAGAAATATCAGTATCTGGTTCTATCCGAAAACGCTCTTCGATATTTACCTGCCCATACAAAGCAAAAGAAAATACCGTAAAGACCAATAGGAAAAATATATTTTTCGTGTTCAAAGTGTTCATATTAAATTATGTGATTTTATTAGATTGAAAACGTAAAGCCCTTGGAAATGTTGCTTATTTTCAATGTTTTAAAAACGAATAACTAGAAGGCTAAAAGCCCATTATCTATGGTGATTAAAAGCCCAAAAGTACATTATTTAGGTAGGCTAAATCATCAATTTTAAACAGTTTTTCTTTTTTTTCTTTAATCTTCATTAAACCTTAGCCAAATACAGTCGTCTAAATTACAAATTAATCAAAAAAGATAGCATTGGAAGCAGCAACAGAAGAAGAGTTATTAGTAATCTGGAAAACAAAATCTGAAAATGATTTTTTCAAAGTGTTATTAGCCACTTATCAAAAAAGAATTTTCTACTTTTTATTAAGAAAACTCAACGACCAAGAATCTGCCAAAGATGCTACACAGACTGTATTTATTAAAGTATTTCAACACTTACAAAAATTCAAAGGAGAGTCTAGTTTTTATACTTGGATATACGCAATAGCAAGAAATGTATCTTACGATTTTTTAAAAAAACAACAGAAAAGCTACGCTATTTTCAACTCCATTCCAACAGAAGATCAATATAGTTGGCGTGCTGACGAATCCACTTTAAATAGTGTAGAAATAGAAAACATACTACAAAAAGCAATAGAAACATTACCCGAAAAACAAAAAAAAGTATTTGAGTTAAGGTATTTTGATGAAATGAGTTACAAAGAAATGGCAGAACTATTAGGTGGTTCGGTAGGAGGACTGAAAGCTTCTTATCACCATGCTGCCCAAAAAGTTGAAACATTCCTCAAAAACCAAGACCTCTAAAATAAAATTTTATATATCATGAAAAATAGAAGCACAAAAATAAAAGAGGAACTAAAACAAGATTTTCCTTTACTATCAGGTGCGTTTGACCATAAAGATCCTGATATAAAATCGGATTTTTTTGATGAAATGGCTGAAAACATCCTAAAAACTACCGAATCTACAACCATAAAAAAGCTATCTCATAGAAAGAAAATTGCGTTATGGAAACCGTTCGTAACTGCGGCTTGTTTGGTGTTAGCTATTGGGATATTCTTTTTGTCTCGAGCCCAAAACACTGACGAATATAACGAATCTATTAGCCAATCAGAAGTATTAGCATATTTCGAAGACGAATGGGACAGCATAGAAGATGAATGGCTAATAAGCGAAGAACTTGACGACCATTCTTATTTATGGACAGAAATAGATGTAGAAATGATTGATGACTGGGACGACATTGACTTTAATAACCTATAAAATTAAAATACCTATGAAAAATTTATTTTTATTTATTTGTACTCAAATAATTTTAACCTCGGCAGTTTTTGCTCAAGCCCCTAAAGATGAGCGACACAAAGAGAGGAAAGCAAAAATGGAAGCCATGAAGATAGGCTTTCTCACAGACGAATTAAAACTAAGCAGCGAAGAGGCTCAGAAGTTTTGGCCTGTTTATAATGAATACCATGCCGCTATTAAAACGCTCAAAAAAAGCAGAAAACCCGCAAAAGATCCTTTAGAAATGACAGATGCAGAAGCTAATGAGCAATTAAATAGCAATATCGCGATGAAAACGGAAAAATTGGAATTGGACAAACGCTATATTGAAGCTTTCAAAAAAGTATTATCGCCACAGAAAATCATAAAATTAGAAATGGCTGAAAGGAAATTCAAAAAAGAGTTGGTTCGAAAAATAAGAAAACCAGGAGAGGGCAAACAAGGTCCAAAAAATAGGGAATAAAAAACAAAACAGACTTTCTAAATGATTTAGGAAGTCTGTTTTATTTTATACAATAAAAGTTAAACGTAAAGCTTAAACATTAACGTTATCCGCTAATTCTTTACCTGCTTTGAATTTAACTACTTTTTTTGCAGGAATCTGCATTGGTTGCTTAGTACTTGGGTTGATACCTTGTCTAGCAGCACGCTCTTGGATTGAGAAAATTCCAAAACCAGCCAATGCTATTTTATTACCATCTTGCAAAGATTCTGAGATTGCACTTAAAGTAGAGTTAAGAGCAGTTGTAGCTTGAACGTTAGTTAATTCAGCTCCCTCAGCAATCTTTTTAATTAAATCTTTTTTGTTCATTCTTATATTTAATTTTAATTACGAATAAGGCACAAATTTATATTTGTACTCGCTTATTAACAAATTTATGAGAGTCTAATATTTAAATATTAGGCTTATTTTTTGCTCTTTTAACATTTTGTAAGCATAATTGACAGGAACTAGTTAATAAAAGACCCTTTTTTGGCTCATTGTTATTCAACTATTCCTTGCTTAATATATATTAAAATCAAATCATAACTCATGAAATTCTCAACCCAAAAGTATTTTTTATACACTTTCACTGTTATTACTTTTATCTTTTTTGCAGCCCAACTATCGTCTTGTTCACCAAAATATGGTTGCCCTTCGAATACGTCCACAACTAAAACAGATAAAAAAGGGAATTTAAAAAAATCGAAAAGCAAACAGCACCTATTACCTAAAAAAATGCGAAAATAATATCCTTGCTTATGCTCCATTTTGGCTGTTAGGCAAAATATTAGATACATTAGTACATTTTTTATATGTTTTGTGTCAATAAAAAAGCTAGAAATCCTATCTTGGGCTTGTGTAGTTTATTTCAATTGAAAGTATTAAAGAGGAAAATCTCATTTCTTTAACCTAAATTTGGAATAGCTGCACACTAAAATTAAGTATCATTGAATAACAAACCACAAAAACTTATAAATGAATATTTTAGTTTGTGAAGACGAAGAAATACTATTAACGGCCCTAGAATTTAGAATTAGAAAACATGGATTCAAAGTAGTATTGGCTAAAAATGATAAAGAAGCGAGAAAGATATTAGAAGAGCAAGATATTGCTGGTGCAGTATTAGACGCAGAATTACCTGAAATGAATGGCATTTCATTAGTTAAACATATTAGAAAAAACATTTCTAAGAAAATGCCAATTATCATGATTGGAAATATGGCGGACGAGGATAGAATTTTAAAATCTATCGAAGTAGGTGCGAACGATTTCGTTACTAAACCGTTCAAACCTAATGAACTCGTATTAAGAGTTAGAAGATTATTCATGAATAAATAAAAAGAAATGAAAGGAATCATTTTGGCAGGTGGATCAGGGACTAGGTTACACCCACTAACAAAAGCCGTTTCTAAACAATTAATGCCTGTTTATGATAAGCCAATGATTTATTACCCCATTTCTACACTTTTAGAAGCAGAAATTAATGATATTCTAATTATATCAACGCCTCATGATTTGCCTCATTTCAAAAGATTATTAGGAGATGGTTCTCAAATCGGTTGTCAATTCAGCTACATCGAGCAACAAATTCCTAACGGATTAGCACAAGCTTTTGTGCTTGGTGAAGAGTTTATTGGTAAGGATAGTGTTGCCTTAATATTAGGTGATAATATTTTTCATGGCAATGGGCTTCCTGAATTATTAAAACAAAGTAAAAACCCAACAGGCGGGCAAGTCTTCGGTTATCAAGTAGCTGACCCTGAACGATATGGTGTAGTTGAGTTTGATGATAATTTCAATGCATTGTCTATCGAAGAAAAACCTTCCATTCCTAAGTCAAAATACGCTATACCTGGTTTATATTTTTATGATAATTCTGTAATAGAAGTTGCTAAAAGCTTAAAACCTAGTGCTCGTGGCGAATACGAAATTACAGATGTAAACAAATATTATTTAGAAAAAAATACCCTTAGTGTAGGAGTCATGGGAAGAGGAATTGCATGGCTAGACACAGGAACACATGCCTCATTAATGCAAGCGGGGCAGTTTATTCAAGTTATAGAAGAACGACAGGGTTTAAAAATTGGGTGTATCGAAGAGATTGCTTTCAAAAAAGGATACATAAATGAAGAACAGCTAGCAAAGCTAGGCAATGACCTCATAAAATCTGGATACGGTCAATACTTATTGGATTTGATAAAGTAAAAAAAGAGCTTCTAAAAAATTTTAGAAGCTCTTTTTTGTTATACGTTTACATTTAAGTTTCGTCCCAATCGTAGGAAAGCATCTTTCCATTCGTCCGAAAGGTATTCAGCTTCTCCTCGTCTAAAGAGTCTCAGTTTTCGGTAATACTTATTTTGACTTTTCCACACATCTAAATCAATATCCATTCCGTTCAACACTTCAAAAATCGCATTCAGTTTATCAATAACGACCAAATGACTCATTTCATTCTCCAAGGTTGATACTTCGTGAAAAATTCTTTCTGAGGCAGAAAGCTGTACCAATTTTATTTCTTGAATAGGCACTTCCCACTTTTTAAACTCTCCTGCCAATCGTTGTAATTCGGTAATTTTCAACTGAGGACGCTTGAAGTAGTTTTGAAAATCTAAGTTAAGTATATGCTTAATCGCAGTCATAAAAGCATTGGGAATAGGAAACCCAGACGCTTGCATACCGCTCATTAATTGGTAATTTTCATCATAAATTTCTTTAAAGTGAATCTCTAGTTTTTGCATATTTCGTTTAGAAACATCTTGCAACAACTTTTTCTTTTCATCTCTAAATAAATGCCAAATAGTAAAGCGATCTCCTTCAAAATATTCCTCCATTATTGAGATAACCTTACCTAAATTAGCTCCTTTAAAAGCCGCCTTGCTCTTATGATACATATCATCAAAAGTGCTATCATCTACTCCCTTCATAATAGACCCCACTATATTCTGTTGTCCAATATAAAGCACACTAAACGTAAAATCTTTAGTGGATTGCGTAACTTTTGAACGCATTGTTATTTGTCCAGTCGCAAGTTTTTGAAGTCCAGCATGTGCCTTTTGATATTTTTTTATCTCAAAGCTATAATTATACAGAGATATATTCTCTGGGTCTTTAGTAAATAATGAAGCAATTGCGAAATGAATCCCTGCTCTTCTTAACTCTAATTGAGAAGGCACTACATTATTAATAAAACTAACAGAACCATCTTCAAAAACATTAGAAGGTATGGTTTTAAGCGTAGTCACGAAATCTTCAAAGTAATTAACATCTGTAATCTGTTCGGTGTAACGAATAACCCTCAGTGCATACTGCAATACTTGGTTTACCTCAATTCCACTTACTTCATCAAAGAACCAAGCACAACTAGTAAACATCAACATGGCATTACGCTGCATCTCTAAGGCCCTAAACAGTAATACTTTTTCGTCTTCTGTTAATTCTCTCTTACAATTTCTTTTCAAAAATGCGTCTAGAGATTCAGGACAACGGTTCATAATGACTTTGATATAATCATTTCTCATAGCCCAACAATCGTCCGTAAAAGGTGCTGTTACCTCTTCGAACTTAGGGATAGTTTTATCTCTAAGGTCATTTAATATGTTTCGGATACCTGGTCTCCATTTTTGATGCCAGCCTGTCCCACCTGTATTACATCCACAGTCTGATTTCCAACGTTCTACTCCATGCACACATGACCAAGAACTATCTTCGTGAATCATAACTTCATGATCGGGTGGAAACAGTTCTAAATACATGCCGTAATTTGCCAACTGAACGTCAGCACGCTGATTGATATTGTCAATACAAGCAGCCAAAGCCATTTCTCCATGTCGGTGATGATGCCCATAGCTTTCTCCATCAGTTGCGATGTGAGATAATTGTGGATAATCGTTATCGTCTAAACAACCAATCAATCTATCTGATAGATTATTACCGTTATTCAACAAGCCTTTAAAAGCCACATCTTGAGCTACCTGACCATCATAAACAAAAATAGAGATACTTTTACCGTTGGGTAAATTACATTTATAAGGTCGTCTAGGATCTACACCTCCGAATTGCCAGTCTTTTTGATCAAAGTGTCGGCAAGCCTGTGCTTGTTGAGGGGCTAAAATGGTATATTTAATGCCATGCTTTTCACACAGTTCAAGCGTCTCTAAGTCAACTGCTGTCTCCGCTAACCAAATGCCTTCGGGTTTACGATTGAAGTGTTTTTCAAAGTCTTCAATTCCCCAAATTATCTGAGTTTCTTTATCTCTAGTGTTTGCCAAAGGCATAATCATATGATTATAAACCTGTGCAATCGCAGAACCATGACCATTAAATAATTCTTGACTTCTGACATCAGCTTCTAATATTCTATTATAGGTACCAGGGTCATGTTTCTCTATCCAATTCAACAAAGTAGGTCCAATATTGAAACTAATTCGTTTATAATTGTTAGTAATCTTGGTAATTCCTCCATCTCCATCAGTCAATCGTGCTGCTGCATTAGGGGCATAACACTCAAAATTAATTCTATCATTCCAATCATGAAAAGGACTTGCAGATTCTTGAGATTCTATGGTCTCCAGCCAAGCATTTTCTCTAGGTGGCTGATAAAAATGACCATGGATACATACATATTTGTTATTCATTCAAATGATGATTGAAGTTGATTAAAAGACGATCCTAAAACTATATAGTACGAATACTTCTAAGGATCTTGTTTCATTAACACAAAGGTTATTACATTTAAGAACCAAAGCGTAGGCAAAAATAGCAAATTATGCTAAAAATTGCATCTTTTATTTACGCTTCGCTCGGATACATTTTGCAAAGGTCTAAAATATACATATTAACATTGCTATTTTATTAGTCCAATATAGCCCAATTCTTAACAAAAACTTCCTTAAAAATAAAACGAGTCAAGTATCTAATTTGATGACTTGACTCGTTTAAATTTATTTTATCTAGTATAATGCTACTAATACATTATAGTTGAAAAGCTTCATTTACAATTCCAGCTTGTTGTTTTTCGTGAATTTTCTTAAATCCAGTTGCAGGAGAAGCCCCTGGTCGTCTACCAATATATTTGAATACAATCTCATCTTGGTATTGTGAGAAGATATATTGCCAAGCTCCCATATTAAATGGTTCTTCTTGTACCCAATAGAATTGAGCATTCGAATATTTCGCTCTTAATGCATTCACTTTTTGGTCTGGATAAGGGTACATTTGCTCCAATCTAACAATAGCAACTTCTTGTGTATTTAGCTCCTCTTGTTTAGCTAATAAGTCGTAATAAACTTTTCCTGTACAGAAAAGAGCTTTTTTAACTTTACTTGCGTCTTTGATAGAAACATCGTCAATTACCTCTTGGAATTTATTGTTTTCATTATCAATCGTAAATTCGTCAAGAGTAGAAACGCATTTAGGGTGTCTCAACATAGATTTAGGAGACATAATGATTAATGGCTTTCTAAAATCACGCTTCAATTGTCTTCTAATAACATGGAAGAAGTTAGCAGGAGTTGTAAGGTTCGCAACTGTCATGTTATAATCTCCACAAAGCTGTAAGAAACGTTCTAGCCTTGCACTTGAATGTTCCGGGCCTTGACCTTCATAACCATGAGGCAACAACATTACTAAGCCACTCATTCTATTCCACTTACTTTCAGAAGCAGAAATAAATTGATCAATCATAGTTTGAGCACCATTGGCAAAGTCACCAAACTGAGCTTCCCATATTTCTAACGAATGTGGAGAGGCTAATGAATAACCAAATTCAAAACCTAAAACCCCAAATTCAGAAAGAAGTGAATTGAAAATTCTAAATTTTCCTTGACCGTCTTTAATGTTGTCAAGTCTATTTAATGGCTCGAATGTATTTGCATCGTATAAGAAAGCATGCCTGTGAGAGAAAGTACCTCTTTTCACATCTTGTCCACTCATTCTCACATCTTTCCCTTCGATAAGGATTGAAGAATATGCTAACAATTCTGCCATAGCCCAGTCTAGATTTCCAGCATCTAAATAAGCTTGTTTTCCTTTTAACAATCTTTTCACCTTGCTAATCGGAGTAAAGCCTTTAGGCATATTCATCAAGTGATTGATGATTAAATCTCTTGTTTCAGCATCAATTCCTGTAACAGGAGACTCTAAGAAATCCTTAGGGTCGGCTGTTGTTTTCAACTTACTCCAAGCAATTTCTGGTTTTTGAAGTTTATAAGGCAAATGATTTTGTTTTACAGAATCAAACCTTGCTTGTAAGTCGTCCCAAAATTCTTTTTCTAATTTGTCCACCATTCCTTTTTCAAGGTCGCCACGACTATTTAATATTTCGGCATATAAAACACGAGGATTCTTATGCTTACTAATCAAATCATACATTTTGGCTTGTGTGAATTTAGGGTCATCACCTTCGTTATGACCGTGTTTTCTATAACAAACCATATCTATAAATACGTCATTATTGAATTTTTGACGATATTCTACTGCTAATTTAACCGCAAAAACAACGGCTTCTGGGTCGTCTCCGTTAACGTGAAAAACAGGCGCTTGAACCAAACTGGCCGCAGCTGTACAATATGTAGATGAACGAGCATCTTCAAAATCAGTCGTAAATCCAATCTGATTATTAATTACAAAATGAATTGTTCCGCCAGTATAATATCCTTCTAATTGGGACATCTGTACAGTTTCGTAAGAAATCCCCTGCCCTGCTACCGCAGCATCACCATGAATGAGTACTGGTAAAATTTTATCATAATCAGAACCATACAATATATCTGCTTTTGCTCTAGCAAAACCTTGAACTACCGTATTTACTGCTTCCAAGTGAGAAGGGTTAGGTGCTAATTTCAAATACACTTTATCGCCATACATCGTCTCTACTTCGGACGAATATCCCAAATGATACTTCACATCACCATCACCAAATTGGTGGTCAGGAACAGAAACGCCTTCAAATTCATTAAAAATCTCTTCGTATGTTTTTCCCATGGTATTGGCTAAAACATTCAATCTTCCTCTATGTGCCATACCAATTACGACTTCTTCCACATCCATTTTACCCCCCGTAGAAATCATAAAATCTAAAGCAGCAATAGTTGATTCTCCACCTTCTAATGAAAATCTTTTTTGACCAACATATTTTTTGTGCAAGAAATTTTCAAAACCAACAGCACCATTTAATTTAGTAAGAATTCTTTTCTTTTCTTCCATTGACAAATCAAAATCATCGGCAGGTGCACTAGCTTCGATTTTCTCACGTAACCAATATCTTTTGTCGTGATTTTCAATATGAGCGTATTCAAACCCTATGTTTCCTAGGTAAGTTTTATTCAGTTTATCTAAAATTTGATTCAGCGTAGCATTTTTCAAACCAATTTCTTCCCCCGACTTGAATACTGTGTTTTTATCCGCTTCTGACAAACCATAATCAGCTAATGTCAAATGTGGTGCTCTATCTTTTCTATCTTTTATGGGGTTGGTAGTAGATAATAAGTGTCCACGGTCTCTATAACCATGGATGATAGACATTACTTTAAATTCTTTTTGAATCGTATCCAAATCAATCGTTGTAGATCCAGATGCAGCTCCATTAGAACTTGTTTCACCAAAATCAAACCCTTGAAAAAAACTTCTCCAGCCATCTTCTACTTGGCTTGGGTCATTTTTATACTTTTGATACATTTCATCGATGTAACTCGGATGGGCATTAAATACGTAGGAATAATCGCTCATTGTTAAGTAAATACTTTTATTTTAAATTTTAGTATATTCTAATATTGTTAATTTTTGTTAGCATAATGGCTGCAATAATAAAGCCAATGATTTTTGACATAAAAAAGATAATGCCAGCCCCTAACAAAAGATAATTGGGCAAATATAGTATTCATCAAAAGAAAATGATAAATATTGGGACAAATATCCATTTTTTTAATAACAAAAAAAGCGATAACATCCTTTTAATTGATCAGGAATGCTGTTTTTTGAGTTATTTTAACTTTTTGGCGACAACATATTTCCTTTTATCTAAAAAAAGTGTAATTTTGCGTTTCTATTTTTAATTATGCTATTAATGTAATTTAAGCTATGGCAAATCATAAGTCTTCTAAAAAAAGAATGCGTCAAGATGCTAAGAAGCGTCTTCATAATAGATTTTATAAAAAAACTACACGTACAGCAGTTGCTAAACTTCGTAGTTTGACTGATAAAACAGATGCTGAAAAGTTTTTACCAAAGGTTGTTTCTATGTTGGACAAATTGGCTAAGAAAAACCAAATCCATAAGAACAAAGCTTCTAACTTGAAAAGCAAATTGACTAAGTTCGTATCTAGTCTTTAAAAGATATTAAAATAGGCAAAGACTATTTCGTTCAACGAATATAGGGTTTGCCTATTTTTTACTTTTATTAGAAAAAATAAGGTATAGGAAATTATATTTCTATACCCTTTTTTGTTTATAGCTATCTAACTATCTCTAGCCCATTTCTTGTTGCACTTCTTTGATTTCAGGAATCATTCTTTTCAACATTCCTTCAATTCCACTTTTCAAAGTTACTGTCGAAGAAGGGCAACCACTACAACTCCCTTGCATTATCACAGTAACAATACCTTCCTTATATGATTTGAACTCAATGTTTCCACCATCCATTTCAACAGCTGGTTTCACATAAGTATCAATCAATTCTATAATTTTAGTTACAATTTCAGCTTCTTCTTCCGTATAATCCTCTGTCAATTTTTGTTTAGCTTGTTCTCTTGCTATTTCTTCATAGCCTTCTTTTACCGGAACTACTTCATTTTCTATCAAGCCCTTAATTTCATTTTTCAATGATAACATGATGTCATTCCATGCATAATTAAACTCTTTAGTAATCGTAACGAAGTTGTTAGTAATATAAACTCCTTTCACAAAAGGATGGTTAAACAACTCAACCGCTAAAGGCGACCATTCTTTTGCTTCCTCAACGGTTCTAAAATCGGCAGTACCGTTGAACAACATTCGATTGGTTACAAATTTTAAAGATTCTGGATTTGGAGTCTGCTCTGTGTATAACATCACAGGACTTTTAATTTCTTGACTCATAACTATATTAATTTTAGTTTTTTCATTATTGATGTAAGCCTAACAATTTTGCAATTAAAAAGGTTTATGCCTAAAAACTTAATTTCTACGGGCATCGGAAAAATTAACTTGATACCATTCCTTTGGAACATTATTTAATGTAACAGGTATTTCTAAAAACATTTCGTTTACGATATTAACACATTTCGTACAATCCGATTGAATATCTAAAACATTCCATTGGGCATTCTTTAGTTCAACCCTTATATGAACTTTTCCTTTCGGTAAGTTTTCATACTCTTTCAAATAATTATTCACATACTCATCGAAAGACAAAGTGGCTATAGTACTCGATTTTTTCAATGCGGCACTAGAAACAGACTCAGAACGCTGTTTTGATAACATACTAACCGCATTCGTTTCAGTTTCTGTGTTTTTTTCTATGTTTTTTACCATCGAAGTAGGTTCTTCATCGGGCGTAAAATACTTTTGAATTCCCAACATAGACAGCATTAATATTAAGATACCTGCGGCCCAACCAATTAGTGGCTTTTGTTTTTCGACAGTCAATTCAGAAATATTTTTTCTCACAGATGCTATTTTTTCAGTATGATTTAAATGGTTTTCATCTGACGAAATAGTATCGAATAGAAAATCATCGTCAATTGCCCACAGTTCTAACTGATGTAATTCCTCATCGGTAATAGACTTATCAAACCATTTTTGTAATAGTTCTTGTTTTTGTATTTCAATATGCGGAGATGTCAAAGCCATTCTTTTCTAAACATTTTTTAATTTGTTTACGCCCATTTTGTAAGTAACTTCTCACTTTATCGTAAGAAATGGAAGCGTTTTTGGCAATTTGTTTATAACTCGTTTTTTCAAAATAAAAGGCCTTAATTATTTCTTGTTGGTGCGATTTCAAGTTTTCTATACAATTATCCAAAATTTGATCTTGAGCAATAGCCCCTAAATCAAGGTGCTCTATTGTTTCAAAATGCATATCTTTAGGATTAATTTCTCTTACTTTCGCCTTGCGAATACGTTGCAAACAATAGTTTTTAGTATAACGATATAACCAAGATTTGAAATATTTAATCTCATATTTTTTCAAATCAGAGGTCAATTTTTCAAAAATTTCCATACTCACATCTTGGGCATCCTCGACATCCTTAAGAATCGAAAAACTCAGACCATAAACATATTCTATATATCTATCAAAAAGAGGAATAATAAATTTTTCGTTACTATCTTTTTTATATTGTTCTAATAATTGTTCGTCTGTCCAATCATTATTATAGTTGCCCGAAATTTGCCAAGACTTATTCATTTTTCAAATCTAAAATTCACTTGTGTAATGGAATGTAATGTCAGGGAAATTCTCTTGAACCATATTCAACGTCCATTTAGATTCTGCCAGAAAAACATAATTTCCTTTTTTATCTTTAGCAATATCTCTTTTTCTACGCTGAACAAATTCTTTCATTTTTTCATCAGACGGAGCACTTACCCACACAGCTTTTGCCAAACGCAAAGGTTCATAACCTGCCATAGCTCCATATTCATTTTCTAGTCGATACTGAATTACATCGAATTGAAGCGAACCTACACAACCTATTATTTTTCGATTGTTTTCTTGCCTAATAAACAACTGAGCAACCCCTTCGTCCATTAATTGGTCGATTCCTTTCTCAAATTGTTTATATTTCATCGGGTCTTTATTGTCTACATATCTAAAAATTTCAGGAGAAAAAGAAGGTATTCCTTTGAACGATAATTTTTCGCCAGCCGTTAGCGTATCCCCGATTTTAAATGTCCCCGAATCATATAACCCCACTACGTCCCCTGGGTATGCAACATCTAAAATTTCCTTCTTATTTGCCATAAATGCAGTTGGGTTGGGAAATTTCATTTTACGATTATGACGAACATGATAATAATTGGTATTTCTTTCAAAAACGCCACTACATATTCTCATGAAAGCTAATCGGTCTCTATGTTTGGGATCCATATTGGCATGAATCTTAAATACAAAACCCGTAAAACGTTCATCATCAGGCAAAATATCTCTTTCTTCTGTTGTTCTTGGTAGTGGAGATGGTGCTATTTCGACAAAACAATCTAACAATTCTTTTACTCCAAAATTATTAACTGCCGAACCAAAAAATACTGGAGATATTTCACCTTCCAAATATTCTTCTTGATTTAATGGGTCGTAAACCTCCTCAATCATTCCCACTTCTTCACGTAATGTTTCTGCCGCTTCTTCTCCCACAAAACCGTCTAAACTCTCATCATTTATATCTGTAAATTCGATGACATCATCTTGTTGTTTACTATGTGGTCTAAAAAGGATTAACTTTTTTTGATACAAATCATAAACTCCTTGAAAACGCTGTCCCATTCCGATAGGCCAAGACAAAGGACGAACACTCAAACCTAATTTTTCTTCTAATTCATCTAATAAATCGAAAGCATCTTTTCCTTCCCTATCTAATTTATTAATAAAAACGATGATAGGCGTTTTTCGCAACCGACATACTTTAACTAAGTTTTCAGTTTGCTCCTCCACCCCTTTTGCAACATCAATCACCACAATCACACTATCCACAGCTGTTAAAGTTCGGTAAGTATCTTCTGCAAAATCTTTGTGACCAGGCGTATCTAAAATATTTACTTTTTTGCCTTTATAATCGAAAGCCATTACTGAAGTCGCTACAGAAATCCCTCTCTGTTTCTCTATCTCCATAAAATCGGAAGTCGCCGTTTTTTTAATTTTATTAGACTTAACAGCACCAGCAACTTGTATGGCTCCACCAAATAACAATAGTTTTTCAGTCAAGGTAGTTTTACCTGCATCAGGATGCGAAACGATTCCGAATGTTCTTCTTCTCTTTATTTCTGCAATTCGCTCTTTCATTAATTACTTTTTTTAAGCTATCAATATTTTAATTAGCAACTTATATCTTGCTACATATCGAAAACCACAAATTTACGGTAAACGGACGAGAAAAGTGTTTTTGAGCATTGATATTATCAAAATCCAACCCAAGACCTATTTTTAATTCATCACTTCCTTCCAAAACGAATTATCTCTGTTATTTTCTGATTCCTATAAAATAAACGATTTCATTTTTTTCGAAAATTTGTAACTAAAAACCCCATTCTAGCATACAAAAAAACGGTCATTTCTCAATATCGAAAAATGACCGTTTTTTATTTATACCCTTATACTCTTAATTAAAGTATTGCTTCATTCTATCGAAGAAACCTTTTTCATTTTTACCAGGATTAGGAACGATATTTTCCATCGTTCTCAATTTCTCTAACAATTCTTTTTCAGTTCGAGTTAATTCTTTTGGCGTCCAAATATTAACATGAACCAAAAGGTCTCCTATTTGATAAGATTGGATATCTTTAAATCCTTTTCCTTTCAAACGGAATACTTTTCCGCTCTGAGAACCAGGAGGTATTTTAATTTTCACCTTACTATCCAAGGTTGGGATTTCTACTGAAGTACCCAATGCAGCATCAGGAAAACTGATATATAAATCGTACAAAAGATTATTCCCGTCTCTTTCGAAAAGGTCATGTTCTTTTTCTTCAATTTGTATAATCAAGTCACCAGAAGGAGCACCGTTTTTACCCGCATTACCTTTGCCTTGCATAGATAATTGTATTCCATCAGAAACTCCTGCAGGAACTTCAATTTCTATCGTTTCTGCATTTTTAGTCGTACCCGCACCGCTACAAGTTCCACATTTATCTATAATCGTATTTCCTTTACCATTACAAGACGGACAAGTCCCTGTTGTCTGCATTTGCCCCAAAAAAGTAGATCTTATCTGACGAACTACTCCTTGTCCACCACAAGTATTACAAGTTCTTACTGCCTGAGCATTTTTAGCTCCCGAACCATTACAAGTACCACACTTAGCATCTTTATTAACCTTAATTTTCTTGGTTACACCTTTTGCAATTTCTTCGTAAGTCAGTGCTAATTTGATACGTAGGTTTGTTCCTCTTTGTCCTCCGCCACGGCTCGAGCGTCTTCCGCCTCCACCACCGCCGAAGAAAGATTCGAAAGGACTTCCGTCAGAAAATATATCTCCAAACTGTGAAAATATATCTTCCATAGAACCCGATCTTCCTCCACCTCCGAAATTACCGTCTACTCCTGCATGACCAAAACGGTCGTACTTGGCACGTTTATTTTCGTCAGAAAGCACTTCGTAAGCCTCTGCAGCTTCTTTAAATTTTTCTTCTACCGATTTATCACCAGGGTTTTTATCTGGATGATATTTCATAGCTATTTTTCGGTATGCCTTTTTCATTTCTTGAGCTGTAGCAGTCTTAGCAACACCTAACACCTCGTAATAATCTCTTTTTGCCATAATGATATAAAAACGATTAAAATTATAAGATTACTCTCCGACTACAACTTTGGCATGTCGAATGATAGATTCATTTAAAAAATATCCTTTTTGGATGGTATCAATTACTTTACCTTTCATAGATTCATCTCCAGCAGGAATTTTTGTAATAGCTTCGTGAAAATCAGTGTCAAAATCAGCACCATTAGATTCCATCGCTTTCACACCACGAGATTCTAATATTTTGAAAAACTTATTGAAAACAATATTCACCCCTTCTGAAAATACTTCTTCATTTGATTCGTCATCCGCATTTGCTTTAGCTCTATCAAAATCATCCGCTACTTCAAGAAATTCTGCAATAACACCTTTAGTAATACTTGTTTTTGCTTCCAATCTTTCTTTAGCCATACGTCTTCTGAAGTTATCAAAATCGGCATTAAGACGAGTATATTTATCTTTTAATTCGTTGACTTGTTGTTTCAAATCTTCGTTTTTCTGTGTTAGTATTTCTGTTTCTGACAAAGGTTGTTCAGTTTCCTGTTCAGGAACCGTTTGTTCTTCTGCCGTTTCAGTCGTTTCATTTTCGACTTCCTCGCTTACTTTTTTTTCTTCTTCTGTCATTTTAAGACACCTTTTTTAATTTTAATCAAATTGGTTTTACCTCTTGAAATAGTTGTATCAAGAAGGAAAAGTCTATTTTTAGGTAGGCAACTTTTAAGCCATCGCAAAGATAGGGTCAATCTGACAGTAAAATCAGTTATTTAGCGTATTTTTTCAGATAATGTAGCTGCCATTTTTTCAGCCGTAGCATTTGTAGCAATGATAAGTCCATCGGGATTTAATAAAAATGTGGTTGGAACTTCTTTAATTCCAAACTGTGTAGCAATCGGAGAATTAAAGAATCGTAAACTCTCCGTCTTGTCTAAAACGTGATATTTCCAATTCAAACCATCTTTCTGAATAGCATTTTTCCACCTCAATTCGCTTTCTTCAATTCCAATAGATAATATTTGAAACCCTGACGCATCTTCAAATTTTGTATCCTTGAATTGATTATGAAGCTGCACCAATTTAGGATTCGCTTTTCGGCAAGGACCACACCAACTCCCCCAAAAATCGACAAGAACATACTGCCCTTTCAAGTCTGACAACTTAAACGAAGAACCATCTATTAATTTGGCCTCAAATTCAAATGCAGATTCTCCTGTTCCTTGCGATGGCTTCATATAAAAATATTTCCCTACAAAAAACAAAGCAACAATAAGTATTATTATAAATGTTTTATTCACAGTTTTAGGATTTAAAATTTGAATTTAATACGAATAACTAAACACTAACAAGCTTTAGACTCCTTCTGTTCAAACAACAAACGAAGTATTACTTATTGTGGTAAAATAACGCTTTTTTTGTTTTTGGTTTGATTATAGACATCCATACTAAACATAAATACTTTCGCCGGCTTTTTAGCATTTTCCATAATTCTTTTCTCTTCTAAAGAAATAATGTATGGCTTATTAATAACTTTTTTGCGAAAATTCCTATTATCTATCGTCAGACCATACAATGACTCGTACGCAAACTGTAACTCATTAAGCGTAAACTTACTTGGTAATAATTCAAAAATCAAGGGCTGAGAAAATGCTTTATTTTTTAATTCTTGAAAAGCTTTTTCTATTATTTCTCTATGATCGAAACCTAATTCAGGTAAGTTATCAATATGAAACCAGCCATTTGAGGCAGTATTAAAAATTGATTCATCCAATCTATTTTTAGGCAAAAGAAAATAATACGCTATGGATATTATCCTTGCTTCTGAACCTTTACTTTTCAACCATAATTCATCCTTTTTACTTTTAATTCTATCGGGATTTCCAAATGTCGTAAACTGTTTTTTGTAAGAGTTTTCTAATCCCACACTCTCTTTAAATACCTGATCCGCTGAATATTCTATAGGCATACTTTTCAACACATTCTGTCCTGGCAAAATCCAGTCATCTATGCTTGGAAGTTTATCACTAAACATATGGAGTATTCTTTTCTTCAAAAAAACACTTATCCCATCCGAACCAAGGCTAAAAATCACACAGTCAACAGATATGTTTGATATGCTTCTAAAATCCATTTTACAAACTAAGTTTTGTTTATCGAATATAAAACTAACACAATTGAGATTATAATTAGAATGATAAACGATAAAAGCTTACTTAGTTGCTTTTTTTTGAATCTCAACTAAATCTAAACAATCAATTATTTACAACAACACAAAACAAACGTAATTAAAACGTTTATTTAGCATAAATCTATATATGTATTATTTCACAAAAGAACCTTCAAATAGAATTAAATATCGAAAAAAACATTCTTTTCAATCTTTTAAGTATATAAATTTTCATTTTTATTCAAGAAAAGTTTGTTTAAGAATAAAAGTTTACTAGATTTACACAACAAACGTACTTAATACGTTTAATAAGAATACTACTCAAACAAAACCTACTACCAAAAAATAAGTAACTAAAACAAGAAAGAACCTTGTTATTCGTCTTAGATAAATCGAACATATTAATTTTAAACCTCTACTTATGAAACTAACAAAAATGCCCCTTCAAAACAGAACCTATAAAGGCACTACGTTTTCGAGAATTTCTTTTTTTATCTTATTATTGTTGTGTGTATCAATGAATATTGAAGCCCAAGATGAAAAAATGGAAACTAGATCACCGACAACTCAAGAAGAAGAAAAAATGGAAGATGACTACAAAGCATTTGATGTCGGAGTCCATCTTAAAAACATGCATCTTTGGCATGGATTTATAGTGAGTGAGACCCCCATATTCGCTACTAACATGGAATATAACAGTCGAGATAAAAAATTTACCGCTGGTATATGGGGAGCTGCAGGCTTCAACAGTATCGACGTTACCAACGATAATGGTACACCAAGGGATCCAAACGATGACTTTAGAGTTAATGCAAACTACAAAGAAGTTTCTATCTACGCAGTATATCGATTTTCAGAATCATTTTTTGTAGAAGCAGTGTCTCACAACAACTTTACAGGTGTTGCAGAACGAGGAGAAGAACTAAACTATTGGAGTTTTGATAGAGACCAAAACCATAATTTTGTTGATTTAAACTTTGGTTACAAACCCAACCCTAAAACACTATTATACTTAGCAACAATATTAGGAGGAGGTCAAAAAGATTTCGTTAGGAATAGTGACGGAACCATTGACAATTCGTGGACAAACTACCTAGAGATAAGACAAAACCTATGGCAGAAAAAAGATTACAACCTAGACATGATTGTTGGTGGTGCATGGTCATTTTTTACCGACAAAACATTCTACACTGAAGGTAGAGGAAATGTAATCAATGCAGCTTTAGCTTTGTCTAAAAAAGTAAAAATTGGAAACCACACTATTCCTGTTGAAGTTATGGGAATGTGGAATCCTGAGAAAAAAGTAACTGTTATCCAATTAGATATCACCCTATTTTAACCCTAAAACATAAAATTTCTAACCAATTATACCACACATTATGAAACAAAACACTATACAATCAGTATTAAATGCGTTTTCTAAGCCCTTCGCATTTATTATTTTACTAACATTATTTTTCGGTAGTTGTGTCGAACCCAACAATTCTTCAGCCTCCAACAATAGCAATTCTGCTAGCGCTAACGAAAGCATAGGAGAAGTGATTGACAGTAAAATTGACTTAAAAGGAAAAAAAATAGGGTATTGTACACCATCTCTAAACGCCCCTTATTATCAAGCACTACAAAAAAGCATAAAAGAAACTGTCGAAAAAAATGGAATGGTATTCTTATCCGCAGACGGCCAAAACGACATTAATAAACAAGTAGCTGCCGTTGAGGATTTAATAACCAAAGGGGTTGATGTTTTATTATTAAACCCATTAGATCCAGACGCATTAGTTGGAGTTACAAAGGCTGCAAAAAAAGCTGGAATTCCTGTCTTTATTATAGATAGTTCTATCAGTCCTGATGCAGAATATGTAACTACGGTACAATCTAACAATTTGGCAAATGGTATGCTAGCGGGAGAATGGTTGGCAAAACAGTTTGGCAAAAAAGATATGAATATTGCTTTATTAAGCGGTAATGCAGGTAACCCAGTAGGAAGAACTAGAAAACAAGGGTTACTACAAGGCATTACTGAAGAACAATTGAGAACATTAGGTCATATCAACCTAAATGTAAAAACTCAAATGTACACGAACTGGTCTTATGCAGGAGGACTTAAAGCAATGGAAGATGTTTTAGTGGCACACCCTGACATTAATGTAGTAATCACAGAATCGGATGTTTGCGTTTTGGGAGCCATCAAAGCAATCGCTCAAGCAGGAAAAACCGATGACATATTGATTGTAGCTGGTGCCGATGGACAAAAAGAAGCTATTAAATACATCATGGATTCTGACTTTTATGGCTGTACGGCGATGAATAGTCCTGTTCAAATTGGCAAAAATGCAGTTCAATATTCTATACAATATATGAATGGAAAGAGAGATTTTGCAAAAACTTCTTACACTCCACCTTTATTAATCACTAAAGATAATGCAGCACAACATTACAACCCTGAGGCATTATTTTAATCACCAAAAACATAACTGATATGCAAAATTCAAATAGTGAATATCGAGTTGAAATGACTGGAATATCTAAAAGCTTTGGTGTCGTTTCTGTATTAGAAAATGTTAATCTAAAAGTAAGGCCAGGTGAAATCCATGCTCTTTTAGGTGAAAATGGTGCTGGAAAGTCTACTTTAGTTAAAATTCTGAGTGGTGTTCATCAAAAAGATTCAGGAAAGGTACTTTTAGATGGTAAGGAAATAACTCCAAAAAACACGCATGACGGTCAAGTCCTTGGAATCAGTGTGGTTTATCAAGAGTTGTCTTTGGTAAATGATTTATCTGTTGCTGAAAATATTTACTTGCACAAATTAGGTGCAAGTAAGTTTTGGATGAATTGGAAAGAACTTATAAATGATGCTCAGGAACTCATTCAATCTTTGGGCTTTGACATTGACCCAAAAGCAATTGTAAGAGATTTAAGCATTGTTCAAAAACAAGTAGTTGAGATAGCAAAAGCACTTTCTGAGGACACCAAAGTATTAATTCTTGATGAGCCCACTACCGTTTTTGACCCTACTGATATTCAAAAATTATTTAACAACCTGTTTCGTCTCAAAAAAGAAGGGATTTCTATAATATACATATCTCATCATTTAGAAGAGATATTTAAAATAGCAGATTCTATAACTGTTCTTAAAGACGGAGTAGATACTGGTAGTATGCCGACATCAGAAATCGACACAGATGGAGTAATTAGATTAATGATTGGTAGAGAATTGAAAGATTTATATCCCGAAAGAACTGCTACTATTGGTTCTGAACCCATTTTTGAAGTTAGAAACCTCTCGGGGAAATACAACCTTGTTCATGACGTTTCCTTTTCAGTAAGACCAGGTGAAGTCCTTGGAATTGCTGGACTTGGAGGAAGTGGTAGAACGGAAACCGCTAAACTCATCTTTGGGGAATTTGCAAAAAAATCTGGTGAGCTAATTCTTAATGGGGAAAAAATCAATACCAAATCTCCTGTACAAGCAGTCGGACACCAAATTGGTTTCGTTTCTGAAGATAGAAAAGAAGAAGGTGTATTTTTACCTTTGTCTATTCGTAAGAATATTAGTGTAACCAGTTTTGACCCTATTTCAGATAAGTTTGGTTTTATAAACACCGATGTAGAATATGAAAATGTTCAATCGCTAATTAAAAAATTAAACATTAAAACGCCCAGTTCAGAGGTAGATGTCAAAAATCTAAGTGGGGGAAATCAACAAAAAGTCGCTTTAGCGAAATGGTTAAGCATTGACAGTGAAGTTATCCTGATTGATGAACCCACACGGGGAGTAGATGTAGGAGCAAAAGTAGAAATTTATAACCTTATTAATGAAGTAGCTGAAAAGGGCGTAGGTATAATCGTAATCTCTTCTGATATGCCAGAAATAATGGGAATTGCAGATCGAATTTTAGTGATGCATGAAGGTACTATTTACGGCGAATTATCTAAAGAAGAATTTTCGGAAGAAAACATATTACGGTACTCTATCGGTGAACCCTTAAAAGTAACAGTTTAAAAATATAAAATTATGGCTTTAAATCTAAAACAAGAACTTAGTAGTCCAGGAGGCTTGGTTAAGTTACTCATAAAATACAACACGATATTAATTTTTGTTCTTTTAGTTGTATTCTCTGCAATTATTTCAGATGTATTTTTCACATCTGTCAATCTATCAAATTTATTAAAACAAGTTTCTGGAATAGGTATCATAAGCATAGGAATGCTTATCGTAATTCTCACAGGAGGAATAGACTTGTCAGTTGGTTCTATGGTCGCCTTACTGGCAGTAACCTTTGCCATATTGGTAAACAGCGTCATTTTACCTGTCGCCATTATAGCAACCATAGTTATAGGGTTTGCCCTCGGTAGTGTTGCAGGCTACTTAGTTGCATTTCAAAAAATGGCTCCCTTTATAGCCACATTAGCGCTAATGACAGTTGCGAGAGGGTTGGCATTTATTTACGCCAAAGGTTCTCCAATTACTTTCAATACTGCAGGTGGTGAATTTATGTCAAATTTTGCAAACAATTCATTTCTCGGAATTCCGAATATAGCCATTGTGTTTTTTCTTATTGTTATAATAGCGATGGTCGTTTTGAGATATAATGTATTTGGTAGACTAATTATAGCAATGGGAAGTAATGAAGACGCTTCACGACTTTCTGGTATCAAAGTGAATAAATATAAATTTTTAGTCTATGCTATTTCGGGTTCATTAGCGGCAGTAGCTGCTGTTATCGTTGCTTCTAGAACAAACCTAGGGTCACCTAACATGGGAATGGCATGGGAATTAGATGCTATTGCTGCAGTTGTCATTGGAGGAGCTAGCCTTAACGGAGGAAAAGGAACGGTTATTAATACATTAATGGGAGTATTAATTCTTGGTCTGATAGGGAATATTCTAAACCTATTAAACGTACCTTCATACCCACAACAAGTAGTAAAAGGAGCGATTATTATTTTTGCGGTTTTATTACAACGCTTTGAAGGAAAATGATTACCCTGTACTTGTCATCAAAATATGGTGACAAGTATTTTCTCTTATAAAAATTGATTCTTAAAATGAAAAGTAGTAACTAAAAAGCATTCAAAAGGAATCTCTAAATGGTTTAATTTTTAAAGGTCAAACTTAACACATTTCTAATTTTATGAAAAATATAGTAGAACTCAATCAAGAAAATTTAGAACTAATTCCATCTAGTGTTTTAGTTCCATCATACAATAGAGATGCCGTAAAAACAAGTATTGTTCACATTGGTGTTGGCAACTTTCACCGTTCTCATCAAGCATTCTATACTGATGAACTCATGAACAAATACGGGGTGTTGGACTATGGTATATGCGGCATTGGTCTACTAGATTACGATAGAAAAATATACAATATACTAAAAGACCAAGATGGGTTATACACCCTATTGGTCAAAGGGCACGATGGCTCTTATGTTGCCAGAATAATCGCCTCGATTGTTGAATATATATTCGCCCCAGAAAACCCAATTGCAGTTATTGAAAAAATGGCGCATCCTGATATTAAAATCATTTCGATGACCATTACAGAAGGAGGATACAACCTAAATAAGGCCACAGGAAAATTCGACTATAGCAACCCTGTCATTGTTGAAGATATGAAAAACCCTAATTCTCCCAAAACAGTATTTGGGTATTTAAGCCAAGCACTTAAATTGAGAATGTTAAGAAATATAGGAGGATGTACTATACAGTCTTGCGATAATATTCAAGAAAATGGAAAAGTAATTAAAAATGCCTTACTTAGTTATGTCGAAAAAGCAGAACCTCAACTAGCCACTTGGATAGAAGCTAATGTTTCTTTCCCCAATTCGATGGTAGATAGAATTACGCCTGTTACTGTAATTGAAGATTCAGAATTGTTAAATAATGAATTTCTAATCGATGATCAATGGCCAGTAGTTTGCGAACCATTCATACAATGGGTTGTAGAGGACAACTTTATTAACGGACGTCCTAAATGGGAAAAAGCAGGTGTCCAATTTGTCGAAAATGTAATTCCTTTTGAGCAAATGAAACTAAGGCTGCTAAATGCAGGACACTCTATTTTGGGGTTTTTAGGGGCTATTCAAGGCTATGAAACTATCGACGAAGCAGCTAACGATGAAGAAATTATTGCTTTTCTAAAAAATTTCATGGATATAGAAGTAAGTCCAACATTAGGCGATTTAGGGGAACTTAATTTAGAATCTTACAAAGAGAGTCTATTTATGCGCTTCAAGAATAATCATATAAAAGATTTAATCTCTCGAATCTGCTACGAAAGTTCGTCTAAAGTTCCAATATTTCTATTATCAACATTAAAAGACCAATTAAATACAGGAGGGCAAATTAGCCATTTAGCTTTTGTGATAGCCACTTGGTGTAGATACAATGATGGGGTAGATAAAAATGGCAAAACTTATTCGATAGAAGATGATATGAGTAATATATTAATTAGAGCAGCAGCATATTCTCATCAAGACCCAGTACGATTTATTGAGATTGAAAAAATATTTGGAGACTTATCTAAAAACGAGCGTTTTAAAGAGGAATTTATTAAATCATTAAAAATGATTAGAGAAAAATCTTTGCAAGAGTGTTTACAATTAATGAACGAGAAAGTTAATGTATTATGAAAAATGTAATTTGCTTTGGAGAAGTATTATTTGATTGTTTCTCCAACGGTAAAAGTATCGGCGGAGCCCCTCTAAACGTAGGCTTAAGACTTAAACAATTAGGACTTGAGACTACAATAATTAGTAGAGTAGGAAACGATATTGACGGAGAAAAAATCATTTCTTTTCTTCAAAAAAATGAAATAAACACAGACTTCATTCAAGTAGACAAGGACTATTCAACAGGAATTGCCAAAGTAGCCTTAAATCCAAAAGGGTCAGCAACATATGATATATTAAATCCATCTGCTTGGGATAATATCGAATACGAAAATCAACTATCATCTCTTGTATCTAAATCAGATGCTTTGGTTTATGGTAGTTTATCTTGTCGAAATATCAAGTCTAAAGAAACGTTGTTTGAATTATTAAAAAATGCTAAATACAAGGTTTTTGATGTAAATCTTAGAGCTCCATTTTACAACAAGGAGTTATTACATAAAATGATGCTCAAAGCAGATTTTATAAAATTAAATGACGACGAATTATATGAAATAGCGGCACTTTTTGGATCACCTTATTCATCTATGGAGAAAAACATAAAATTTATTGCTACGAACACAAACACTAATGAAATTTGTGTAACCAAAGGCAGACACGGAGCTGTTTTACTGAAAGGCGATAGATTTAGTTACCATAGTGGGTTCAGAACTAATGTTGTAGATACAGTTGGAGCTGGCGATGCCTTTTTAGCTTCATTACTATACCAACTATTAGAAAATACATCACCCACTAAAGCCTTAGAATATGCATGTGCTGTTGGTGCAATTATTACCTCTCAGAAAGGAGCAACAAAACCTATAAAAAAAGAAGATATAACATTTTTAGTAAATCCGTTAGCTGTAATGGGTTAATTTGACGAGTTGTCATGGCAGTTTGATTCAAACTGCCTATTTTTTTCATTTTCCCTACAAAATCAGTCGGCAATTCGTAAGAAACATCACAATCATATAGGTTGATTGCATCAAATAATAGAATTAAGGGTCAAAAAGCATTCATTCCAAGCCGCTCTTTTTCGTACTTTCTTTAGGCTATCTTTCCCTTTATGTTTCAATAATAATTGTAAAGCCATTTTCCGAAGTGTTGACATATTATCAGCTGCATAATCATTCCTAACTCGTTGTAAATCTTCATGAAAGACTACGTCTAAATACCAATGGAGGTGATTTTCAATGCTCCAGTGATTCCTTGTGCAGGTTCCAAAATAGGAAGCATTCTCTTCTTTACTGCTTATATAAAACCTAAGTTGTGAACTTACTTTTTCTTCTCCATTCTTGAATTCTCTTTTGCTTTCTACCATTATGACTCGTTTAGCGTCTGTCCATGAGTCAAGTTCA
>CALAJP010000196.1 GCA_937922815.1 uncultured Saprospiraceae bacterium | reverse complement strand
CATACGTAATGAAAAATCATATTTGAATATTTATAATTACATAACAGAGAACCCACTACGATGGAAGGTAGATACATTTCATCCGGTTAACAAAAATTCAAAAATAGGAACAGTATGAGGAATGAAGATTGGATTGAATGTACAGTTGGTGATTTGTTAAAGTTAAAAAATGGGTTTGCATTTAAAAGCTCTAATTACAAAAGTGATGGAATTCCTGTTTTAAGAATTGGAGATATTCAAGATTGGAGTGTTGATGTTGAAAATGCTAAACGAATAGAAGAAAATAAAGCGTATGATTCTCATATCGTAAACCAAGGGGATATTTTAATTGCAATGTCAGGAGCAACAACTGGAAAATTTGGAATCTACAATTCAAATGGAAAAGCTTATCAAAATCAACGTGTTGGAAATTTAATACCACATTGTGATAAATACATAATTAAAAACTATATCTATTTTTTGCTTTATTCTTTGAAAAAAGATATTGAGTTAAGTGCATATGGAGGGGCTCAACCTAATATATCAGCTACAAAAATTGAAACTTTAAAAACAAAACTCTTTGCTTTACCAATTCAAAAAGCAATTGTCAAAAAAATCGAAACACTATTCAGCAGTTTAGATAGTGGAATTGCAGACCTGAAAAAAGCACAAGACCAACTCAAAATTTATAGACAAGCTGTTTTAAAAAAGGCTTTTGAGGATACTAAAGAATTTAAGCCATTAAAAGAATGTGGAGAATGGAAAGGTGGCGGAACACCAAGTCGTCAAGTAAAAGAATATTGGGAAAATGGTAAAATACCTTGGGTTAGTTCTCGTGATGTAAAAACTAAAGAAATTCACGATACAGAAAGGCATATTACAGAAATAGCTATTCCAAATTCTAGTACTAAATGGATTGAAAAAGACTCTCTTCTTTTTGTTATGCGGAGTGGTATTTTAAGAAGAGTTTTTCCAATTGCTATTGCAAAAACAAAGCTTTGTGTAAATCAAGACATTCAAACGGTTTCTCTTGATGAAAATTGGAACACTGAATATGTCTATTGGTTTCTGATGGGTAATGAGTCCGATATCAGACATTCTTGTTCTAAAGATGGAACAACTGTTGAAAGCATTGATGCAAATTCTCTAAAGGCATATTTAGTTCCTTCGTGTTCATTAAAACAACAACACCAAATTGTACAAGAAATAGAATCTCGTTTATCCGTTTGTGATGCAGTAGAAAAAAACATAAAAGACAGTTTAGAAAAAGCAAAAGCTCTTCGTCAAAGTATTCTGAAAAAAGCATTTGATGGCGATTTGTTGAAAGATGAAGAGATTGCAGCCTGCAAAGCACATCCTGACTACGAACCAGCCAGTGTATTATTAGAGAAGATAAAATCAGAAAAAAAAAAATGACAGATACATCTATAATATCAAAAATATGGAACCTTGCCAACGTACTGCGTGATGATGGGGTAGGGTATGGCGATTATTTAGAACAAATTACCTATTTGCTATTCTTGAAAATGGCAGATGAAATGAATAAGCCACCATACAACAAAGGCTTAGTATTTCCCAAAATAAAAGATGTCAGGGGGCAAGAAATAGAAGGGGGTGAGTTATGCGATTGGGAAACCTTGGCAGGTAAGCGAGGGGCAGAATTGGAATCATTTTACCAGCAGCTATTACGTACATTATCTAGAGAAAAAGGAACTTTAGGGCAGATTTTTACCAAAAGTCAGAATAAAATTCAAGACCCAGCCAAATTATTGAAAGTAATCAATCTTATAAACAAAGAAGATTGGTCAATGATGGGAACAGACGTAAAAGGAAAAATCTATGAAGGTTTGTTGGAAAAGAATGCAGAGGATACCAAAAGTGGAGCAGGTCAGTATTTCACACCTCGTGCTTTAATTCAAACCATCGTAGCTTGTGTACAACCCAAACCTATGAAAACCATCATAGACCCTGCTTGTGGAACGGGAGGGTTCTTTTTGGCAGCTTATGAATGGATTAGTAACAACAATGGATTGGATAGGGAAGAAAAGGAGTTTTTGAAAAATAAGACCTTTTTTGGGAATGAGATTGTGGCAAACACTCGTAGAATGTGTTTGATGAATATGTATCTCCATAATATTGGCGAATTGGATAGTGAAACATTCATTAGCTCTAATGATGCACTGGTTGCCAATGATGGTAAAAAATATGATTATGTATTGGCGAATCCTCCATTTGGGAAGAAAAGCAGTATGACTTTTACGAACGAAGAAGGTGAGATTGTTCAAGAAGATTTGAGTTATAATCGTCAAGATTTTTGGGAAACAACATCGAATAAGCAATTAAACTTTCTACAGCATATAAAATCTCAGTTAAAAATATCGGGAGAAGCCGCAGTTGTATTGCCTGATAATATCTTGTTTGAGGGTGGTTCTGGCGAAAAAGTACGTAAACAGTTAATGAAAACTACTGAACTGCATACCATATTGAGGTTACCAACAGGTATTTTTTATGCCCAAGGTGTTAAAGCAAATGTTCTATTTTTCAATAATAAACCCGCTAATAAAGAAGCTTGGACAAAAGAAATATGGTTTTATGATTACAGAACCAATATTCATCATACTCCAAAGAAAAGACCAATGCGTCTTGAGCATCTTAAAGAATTTATCGACTTATATAATGCTCATAATATTTATAAAAGAAAAGAAACTTGGAGTGAAGATAATCCAGAAGGTAGATGGAGGAAATATTCTTATGATGAAGTCATAGCAAGAGATAAGACGAGTTTGGATATTTTTTGGATGAAAGATAAAAGTCTCACGGATTTAGACAATCTACCTGACCCAGATATTCTAGCGAATGACATTATCGAGAATTTAGAATCTGGACTTAATAGCTTTAAAGAGATTATTGAAATAATAAAATAATTTCAAAAACTAAATCTTCTTCGTTATCCTAGCCAGTAGCTAATAGTCCGTAGTTACTGGCTAGGATAATGCTTTTTTAAAAGTGTGTGGTTAACGATTCTACAGAGTTCTATAAAAAGATTTAATTTCTCTTTTGTTTTAATAAAATATGTTTCATAACCTGTAGTTTTACGAAAAAATAAAATCAATTTATACCATCAAACAATCTCCACCAAACCCATTTCATGTTCCACCCATTTATCAAAATCATTTCCATTTAGGTCTTTAGAAACGACAGTTGTATTTTTCTTATTCATTCTTAATGCAATAGAGGAGGAGTTACGTTCTCTATTTGCCGTAATTGTAATATCTGTCCAACCATTGGACGCATCACGGTGGTGATTGAATTCGAAAGGAGATGATAATTGGTGTTCAACATATTTGGGAATTAAGTCAATTTCGGAAGGAAGAAAATGTTTCCAAAAGGATTCCTTTCTAAACCAAGTCAATTGTCTTTTTGAATAACGTCTTGTATTTTGTTGAATCATCTCGATAGCCTCCTTTTCGGAATCGAATTTCCCTTCTAATAAATCAAAAAACTCTGAATATCCTACCGTTTGTAAGGCATTAAGGTGTTTTAAATCTTCAAATGATTTTACTTCATCCATCAACCCATTTTCTACCATTTGCAAAACCCTTTCATTTATTCTCTGATACAATTCTTCTCTAGGTCTAATCAAATTGATAAAAATAGAACGATAAGGAAAGGCTTCACCCGCTTGTTTCTGAAAGAATGACAGTGGTTTTCCTGATGCTTCATGAACGGTAATCGCTCGAATTAATCGATGAGCATTTGATTTATCAATCGTTTTAAAAATTTCAGGATCATGTTCTTTCACATATTCACGCAAGGGAGAAATACCTTCTTCTGCAAAAATCGTATTCCATTTATCCACTACGCTTTTGTCAACAGAAGGAATTTGGTCAAGACCATTCAATAAACTTCTAAAATAGAAACCTGTTCCACCCGCTACTATAGCAATATCTTTTTCTTCGAAATAAGACTTTAATTTTCTTTTACAATCTCTTTCAAAATCGCCAACGGTATAGGTACCTTGAATCGAAACATGGTTGATAAAATGATGAGGAACCGTATCCAGTTCTTCTTGGGTAGGTTTTGCAGTACCAATATTGATTTCCTTATAAATCTGACGGCTATCGGCAGAAAATATTTCTGCATCGAACATCTTCGCCAAAGTAAGGGCCGTTTCAGTTTTTCCAACTGCTGTAGCACCACTAATAAAAATTACTATTTTTTCTTCCATAATACAAAAATACCAAAAGCTACTAATTTTCAAGACAATTGCTTATTTTGGTTTTGAAAAGAAATTTGAATGGAAATAATTAATAAAATAGATCAATTTAATGCTTGGGTAGGTAAATCAGTTAGTTACCTTACTTTTATTCTTGTCATATTAGTGAGTATTGAAGTATTTGGACGCTATGTTTTTGGGCAGGGGCCTATTTGGATGAAAGAGGTTCAGACCTATCTTTTTTCCTGGATTTTTCTGTGGGGGAGTGCCTATGCCTTGCAAAAAAATCAACATATTCGGGTAGATGTTTTCTACGAACGATTTTCCGAAAAAGGAAAAGCATGGGTTGATTTTTTAGGAACTGCCTTATTCTTATTGCCTTGGTGTATTATTATTTTATGGATTTCTTTTCAGATGAGTATGATTTCATTCGGAATTAAAGAAACGTCAGCCCAAGCAGGTGGATTACCTGCGGTTTATTTACTCAAATTCTCCGTTTTTATTGGTTTTCTACTACTGTTTTTGCAGGCTATTTCTCAATTATTGAAAGCTTTCTTGGTATTATTTCATTCACAACAAACAGAACAATAATCGTATGGAATGGATTGCATTAGTATTGTTTGTTAGTATTTTCGTTATAATTCTGAAAGGATATCCCGTTGCTTTTTCCTTGGGTGGATTATCGGTTTTGTTTGGTTTGTTTTTGAGTATTTTTTACCCAGATATTTTTTATATCAATGATTTTAAATTACTTTTTTCTCGGATATTAGGCGTATTAAATAATCAAATTTTGATGGCAGTTCCGCTCTTTATTTTTATGGGGATTATGCTTGAAAAATCGGGTTTAGCAGAAAGTTTGTTAGAAACGATGGCTAAATTATTTGGCAAACAAAGTGGAGGATTGGCTATTTCAACGATTATTGTGGGGGCATTATTGGCCGCTTCAACGGGAATTGTGGGAGCTACTGTTGTTACTATGGGTTCTATTTCAGTTCCAATTATGCTTAAAAGAGGATATTCTCCACGTTTAGCCACTGCTGTAGTCGCTGCTGCGGGTACTTTGGGGGTAATTATCCCTCCTTCCATTTTATTGGTTTTATTGGCGGATACGATTTCGAGTAGTAATATTTCTAATTCAGCAGTTGATGTAGGTGGTATTTTTAGAGCTGCTTTATTGCCTGGATTAATCTTGGTTGGCGGATATTTAGTCTATGTAATAATTCTATCCAAAATAAAACCTGAATTGGCACCGCCAATAAAAGAAACTACCGTACAGGTCAAAGATTTTAAATTTTATAAAGAACTAATTACGGTTTTTGTTCTTCCTTTACTCTTAATTATTTTAGTCTTAGGAGCCATTTTTATAGGAATTGCAAGTCCAACAGAAGTGGCTGGCTTAGGAGCTTTGGGAGCTACGATTTTGACCTTAGTCACAGGGAAATTAAATGTCAAGGTAATTAAATCTGTGATGACAAAAACAACTGATCTGACCAGTATGGTTTTTATGATTATGTTGGGAGCAACCACTTTCGCTTTGATGTTTAGGATGTTGGAAGGCGATGATTTACTTATTCATATTATCAAGCAATCAGAACTAGAAGGCTATCATTTTTTGATATTAGTAATGGTCATTATATTTATAGCTGGATTTTTTATAGATTTTATTGAAATAATCTTCATTTTTATACCTGTGGTAACGCCTATTTTTGGTTCATTCGGTATGGATATGATGTGGGTTGGGATTCTATTAGCTTTGAACTTACAAATTTCATTTTTGACACCTCCATTTGGTTTTTCATTATTCTACTTAAAGGGAGTTGTACCGAAAACTATAAAAACAGTTGATATTTACAGAGGGATTGTTCCTTTTGTAATCATTCAGGTTATACTAATAATCGTAATTGCTTTATACCCTGATATTATTTATTCATTTTAAGAAAACACAAACAAATGTCATATACACCATTAGAACTATTCGGACCTATTTTGAAAGATATTCCTACGTTTTCATTTATCAAAGACGGAAAGTCTTTAGCAGATGCTATTGCTAAAGAAGAACCTAAAAACATACATGAAAAATATATACAACAAAAGGATTCTGAAAATTTCGATGCTGAAAAATTCATTCTGAATCATTACACGCTTAATAAACCCATCGATTCTGGTTTTAAATCGGATTTGAATAGTGAATTGTCTGTTCATATTGAAAAAGTGTGGGCAGTGCTCTCTAGACAGCCCGATCAAAAAGAATTGAGCACCAAATCTATATTACCTTTTCCGTATGTAGTTCCTGGTGGAAGGTTCAACGAAATTTACTATTGGGATTCATATTTTACGATGGAAGGTTTGAAGGTTTCAGGAAAGATAGATATGATTAGAGGCATGGTTAATAATTTCGAGCATTTGATTAATACTATCGGACACATCCCCAATGGTAACAGGAGTTATTTTTTTGGTAGAAGTCAACCTCCGTATTTTTCGCATATGGTCAATTTATTAAATGACATTTCGGATGATAATGAAATATTAAGATACAGAGATGCACTTGAGAAGGAATATTTATTTTGGATGAATGGACAAAATGATATTTCAGCAGAAAATCCTGCCAAAAATCATGTGGTTTTGATGCCCGATGGTGAAATTTTGAATAGGTATTGGGATAATCTCGAAGGGCCAAGAGAAGAAATGTATGCCGATGACGTGCATACTGCCAGCCAACATAAAAGTGAAGATTCTATTGTTTACAAAAATTTAAGAGCGGGTGCTGCTTCGGGGTGGGATTATACTTCACGGTGGTTTGCGGATGCCAAAAACATTTCTACCATTGAATGTTTGGATATTATTCCTGTTGATTTAAATGCCTTGCTTTATGATTTAGAAATTTTACTTTCAAAAGCTTTTACAGATGCTAAGAAATCCGTTCAGTATGCCAATAGTGCATCCAATAGAAAGCAAGCATTAATCAAATATTGCTACCATGATACAGAAGGATTCTTTTATGATTATAATTATAAAAATCAAAAGCAAACCTCCGTTAAAAGTTTAGCTGCTTTACAACCGCTTTTCTCTAAAATGGTGGATACTAAAATGGCTGAATCTGTACTATCTATTGTCAAAAGTAACTTTTTGAAAGAGGGTGGTTTGGTGACAACGGGTATATATTCTGGAGAACAGTGGGATGCACCCAACGGTTGGGCTCCTTTGCAATGGGTAGGAGTTAAGGCCGCTTTAAATTATAATAATCGTGAATTTGCTAATGAAATAGGAACTCGATGGATGGCTCTCAATGAACGTATTTTCTCGAAAACGGGTAAAATGATGGAAAAATATAATGTAGAAGATATGAGTTTATTAGCAGGAGGAGGGGAGTACGATGTTCAAGATGGATTCGGTTGGTCTAATGGGGTTTATTTGGCTTTAAAAGATGCATTGAAATGAAATATGTTTCATAATTTGTGAAAATGATTTTTTTATAATGAATATACTTACGGGCGTAGGCTATGGTATCGTAGAAAATATCTTTTCCAGCAGTGAAATTGATAATATTCTCAAAGAAATTGAAAAAATAGAACTTCCTAATCAATTTGGAGTAAGAGAATTTTTATATCAAAACCCTACTGTCAGCAAACTTGCATTCAATAAAAAGATGAAAGAATTGATATATCAAATTTCTCCAAACTGTAAGTACTCAATCAAATCTATTTACTTTGATAAACCACCTAATTCAAATTGGATTGTAAATTGGCATCAAGATTTGACGATTAATTTGAAAGAGAAAAAAGAAACTAAAGGGTTTAGAAATTGGAGAATAACTCCAGATAGGGTAGTGGTTCAACCGAATATTGAAATGCTAGAAAATATATTCACCATTCGAATTCATCTCGATCATTGTACAAAATCGAATGGTGCTTTGCAAGTAATTAAAAAATCTCACCTAAAAGGAGTCGTAGATATTAAAACATTCAGTCCGAATAATGAAAAACCACATACTTGTGAAGTTCCCAAAGGTGGAGTCTTAGTCATGAAACCACT
>CALAJP010000195.1 GCA_937922815.1 uncultured Saprospiraceae bacterium | reverse complement strand
TCATATTTCAATGAAATTATGTTCAATTTATTTTTAGATAACTTTCAAATTGACCCACACTTGATTAAAAATAAACTTGCTATTGAACAGTTCATTAACTTTGGAAAGATTGCTTCTTAATTTCTTACCGAACTATTGATTGTAATTATTAATAGATAATTATTCAAACGAGAAATAGCTTTATTTTAGTCTATTTTTAATTAAGATATTTTTAACAATTTTAGTGTTATTTTCACTACCAGTATGATTACGTAGTATGGGGAATTAAGTTGATTTATAATGGTAACTGTGGTGATATTGAATTAAATTTAAATATGATTAATATTAAAAAATAGTTATATACTTGAACACCATTTTCATACCAGATAACGTTAAGTTTGTCAAGTGTATATTTTAGGCACTTAAAAAGTATAAAATATATATAAGGATATGAGAATTTTGTTAAAAACTTACTTATATTCATTTTTTAAACGAGAACGAATAACCGATTTTATTCAAAACGAAACCAATACTTTATGAGATTTTTTTTGTTAAACCTACTGGTTTTAGGTCTGGGGCTTAATTTGACAGCCCAAACAGATTTGACAATTGCTCAAAAACAATACGAATTAATGGCTTATCATAAAGCCGCTAAATCCTACCAATCCATTATAGAAAAAGGAGCTTCAGATACTGATTTGCTTAAGAAAGTTCACGCTAAAATTGCGGATTGTTATTATTACACTAACAATATTCCCCTAGCTGCACAGCATTATCAAAAATCTTTAGATATGGGGCAGCAAAATGCTGAAATTATAGAACGTTATGCTCGTTGTCAGGTGATGTTGGGAAATTATGAGGGAGCGAAGGCTACTTTTCAAAAACTCCATCCATTTGAACCTGGAGTAAGCTCACATTTTATGACTGCGATTTCTTCTATTCCAAAACTAAATGCTAGTAAATCTTCTTATAAAGTAAAAAAACATAGCGTTTCGAGTGATGCCTCAGACTTCGGGGTTACTACATTTCGTGACCAAATTGTGTTTAGTTCCTCTCGAAAATCAATGCAACGAAAAGGAAATTTGCAAAAAAAATCTAGTAATACATGGGGGATGAATTCTTCTAATCAGCTTTTTATTGAATCTAAAGGCACAAAAAATATTAGTTTTCTAAGGTCAGATTTAAGGAATGAGTTTAACGAAGGTCCTATCTGTTATTCTCCTGATGGCAAAACCGTTGTATTTACCAAAAATAATTTTCTTGCTGGAAATAGACATTTAGTAGGACATGGACACAAAATGGCTCTTTTTGTAGCTGAAGTTAAAGATAATGGGGATTGGGAAAATGCCAAACCTTTTGAACATAATGGATTGAGCTACTCCACAGGCTACCCTGCTTTTTCTTCTGACGGACAGTATTTATACTTTATTTCTGATAGGCCTGATGGTTTAGGAGGCTTTGATATTTTCGTTTCTCAAAAATCAGGAAAAAGTTGGGGAACTCCTCAGAATTTAGGTTTTCCTGTTAATTCGCCAGGTAATGAAATTTCTCCAGAGGTTGATGGCAATGATTTATATTTCGCTTCAGATTGGCATGCAGGTTTGGGAGGTTATGATATTTTTAAAACTACTAATAATAATGGATTTTATTCTGCCATTGCGAATATGGGGGGAACAATAAACTCTAATTTTGATGATTATGGGGTGAAAAAAGTATCTTCTGATAAATTTTATTTTGTGAGTAACAGAGACGTGAAATCGTTAGAAGATATTTATGTCGCTGAAAAACCAGCCGAAAACTTTGTAGTCACTTTAGTAGATGGAAAAACCAAGTCTCCAATAAGTAATGGTAAAATTCAATTAGGAAACAAAGTTTATACGACTACCGAAAGAGGCAAGGTTATTATTCCTAAAACAAAGGCTACAGAAGCTAATGTTTCTGCAAATGCATATTATTCTAGTATTTTTCCTATAGAAAAGAGCAATTCTTCAATGGTTTGGGAATTAACAAAAAATGAATTTTTAAAATATACAGGTTTAGTAGTTGATGAAATGAAAATTCCTTTAAGTGGAGTTAATATCGAAGTTAGTAGCAAGGGCAAGGTATTGAATAAACTGACGGATAGTGATGGTCGATTTGAAATTGACTTAAACCAAAATGAAATAGCTGATTTTTCAATTTTTAAAGAAGGTTTTGCCGCGATTAATAAGAAAGTTACACTTTCAACTAAAACGGAATTGCCCACTATTATCTTAGAACCTATTGTTACTTCAATGGCACAAGCTGTATTGGAAGACAAGGAAAAGGATGGAAACACTACATTTAAAAGTGCTACTGTATCAGATACAGAAAATAAAAGTGTAACCAAGTCGATGAAAATAAATTTCAAAGACAAAGAAGAGGAAAAAACTTCAGACAATTTAGCAGAGAAGATAGTTAAGGATGAAACTAAAAATTCTACAGAAAAATTATTAGTTGAAAAAGAGGTGGCTAAGAAAATTGCAGAAAACACTAAAGAAGAGAATAGTAGTAGTGTCTTAAAAAGTTTTTCTAGTAAGGGAGCAAGCGGATTTAAAAATGTATTTGCTATTCAAGTAGGAGCATTTTCAACATCGTCTTTTGATATGGACAAATTCGAAGATATTGCCGACTATAAAGTTTATACAGTCGAATCGGGCGAATTAACAAAAGTTAGAGTAGGTCCTTACCAAACATCTTCTGAAGCAAAAGAAATGTTGTCCTCGTTGAAAGCAAAAGGCTATAAAGGCTATGTGTTTCAAGAAAAAGTCCCAAATGAAGTTTTTGCAAGTTTAAAATCTATTGATAATTCTAAAGAGGAATTAATGGTTGAAGCCGATAAAACAGAGCCGATTAATGAACAAAAAAGCATTGCTTTTGAGCAACCCAAAGAAGAATTTACAAGTAAAGGAACTGCAAAAGTAGAAAACAAAGAATTTGCACTTAGAATTGCTTCATATAAAAACCCTAAGTGGTTCGAGTATGAAAAAGTATCTAAATTGGGTCAGGTTTCTAAAAGAACGAAGGGCGAATGGACTATTTTTTATATTTCGGGATTGACGAGTAGAGCAGAAGCTAATGAAATTAAATCTAAAATAGGGGAGCTAGGGTACAAGTCAGCCTATATCGTAAATGAAAGTGAAGAAGGAAAATTAGAGAAAATGTAATTATTACTTTTACCAATTTTCTAACAGCCCTATAAGTCTAGAACTTATAGGGCTGTTCATTTTATAGGAGCTTCTCGAGAATCTTTTGTGAATAAATAGATTTTTTAATTATGTAATGAAAATAAAACTTTTATTTTTGTACTAATTGGAGCTATTTAGAGAATAAGCTCTCTCTACCTATTGAATTAGAAAACAATTAATAATAAAGAAAATGAACGCATCTATTCAGGCTGCTGTAGAACAGTGGAAATCCTCGCTTTTTGACGAACAAACAAGAAATAGAGTAGCTGAGCTGGAAAAAAATCCAGAAGCACTTTATGAGTGTTTTTATAAGAATTTAGAGTTTGGGACGGGAGGAATGAGAGGAATTATGGATGTGGGAACGAATCGATTGAATAAATACACGATTGGTTTGGCTACTCAAGCATTAGCAAATTATATCAATGAACAAATAGAAGGAGAAAAGAAGGTTGTTATTGCCTATGATTGTAGGAACAACAATACCATTTTTTCGGAGGTAGTGGCACAAGTGTTGTCTGCAAACGGTATTTATGTATATCAATTTCCTGATTTAAGAACAACGCCTGAACTTTCTTTTGCGGTTCGGCATTTAGGTTGTTCTGCGGGTATTGTAATTACAGCTTCTCATAATCCACCTGAATATAATGGATATAAGGTCTATTGGAAAGATGGAGGGCAAATAGTGCCGCCTCATGATGGTAAAATAATTGATAAATTTAATACTTTGAAAGTTAGTGATGTCAAGTTTGAAGGAAATCCATCGCTAATGGAAATGTTGGATACTAGCGTTGATGAAGCATTTTTTGAAGCATCGGTAGCAGAAGTAACAGAAAAAAATCAAGATAAGTCTGCTTTGTCGGTAGTATTTAGTTCGTTGCACGGAACATCTATCACGGCTATACCTCCTGTTTTCGAAATGGCAGGGTTTTCTAATTTTCATGTTATAGAAGAGCAGGCAAAACCTGATGGGAACTTCCCTACGGTAGAATCGCCTAATCCTGAAGAAGGAGCAGCTTTTGCAATGGCTTTAAAGAAATCAGACGAGGTGAATGCTGATATTGCTATTGCCACAGATCCTGATTCGGACAGAATAGGAATTGCGGTACGTGACTTGTCGGGCAAAATGATTTTATTGAACGGAAATCAAGCGGCTGCAATAATGACCGATTATTTGGTGAAGAGTTGGAAGGCTGAGGGAAAAATAGATGGAAATCAATTCGTAGGCACTACGATTGTGACTTCACCTATTTTGAAAGAAATTGCTTCTAAAAATAATGTTCAGGTTAGAGAAGTATTGACTGGATTTAAGTGGATTGCCGATGCAATAGCTTGCGAAGAAGGCAAAACTAAATTTATTGGTGGTGGTGAAGAAAGTTATGGCTATTTGGTTGGTGATTTTGTGAGAGATAAAGATGCTGTAACATCAGCATTATTGTTGGCAGAAATAGCATTTCAAAAGAAGAAAAAAGGAAGTAGCTTGTTTGGTTACTTGTTAGATATTTATGAAGAATATGGCTTGTTTTCGGAGCATTTAATTTCAATTAAAAAGGCAGGTTCTAAAGGGGCAGCAGAAATTCAAGAGATTATTAAAAACCTTAGAGAAAACCCTCCAGCGGAATTAGGTGGTGATAAGGTTACTGTTGTTGAGGATTATCAAAGTTCTCAAAAAACAAATATGTTAACAAAAGAGGTTAGCACAATTAATTTGCCTAAATCGAACGTTTTGATGTATTATACAGCGAACGGAAGTAGGGTAGCGGTCAGACCCAGTGGAACAGAACCTAAAATTAAATTTTATTTCTCTGTTCAATCTGCTTTGGACAATAAATCAAATTATGAAGCCGAAAAACAAAAACTTTCTAGCCGTATTGAAAAATTAATTTCGGATTTTTCCTAATTTTAATTATATTTATTGGATAAATAAAACTATAAGATGAAAAAAGTAGCTATTGTTTCCTTATTTATTATTGCGGTTCTTGCTATTGTTGGGCTAAATGTCTATCATATGCAATCGGGAGTTTATTCTGTAGAAACAGCAGAAGTAGCTAATGAATTAATGGTTCAGGATACATCTACGGATTCAAAAGAATTGATTTTACTCAAAAAAATTGTAGAATTTATCTTATCGTTTTAAAAATAAAACTTTGCAGTAATAAAAAAGAGCTTATCAGTTATTGATAAGCTCTTTTTTATTTTTAGTCAATAATTAAGAAATCTCCCGTTATTATTTTTTCGGGGCAATCCGAGTATTGATATTTAATATAGTAAGGGTAAGAATCGTTAGGCGATTGATTACCATTGAAATTTCCATCCCAACCAGGATTCATAGGGTCGTCCGAAGTGTCTGAAAATACTTTCTGACCAAAACGATTGAAAATAGTAAATTCTGTAATGTTTAATAAATTCAGATTAGCAGGAGGAGAATTACCGTCATGTGCCAATTGAAATGAAATATTGTCATTCAATCCATTTATTGCTGGAGTAAAGGAATTGTGAGATGAAGAAGGTATTTCAAAAAGCGGTTCTTCAGAATCATAATTAATAGTGATTGTATCTGAATCGGTACAGCCTAATGCTTGGCTTTCTACATTCAGGTTAATAGTGTAAGATCCTGGAGCATAAGTATTATTGGCGGTAACAGTAGAGGACGTATTTCCATTGCCTAAATCCCAAGAATAAATATCTGCATTTGAACTATTAGCGGCTGAAAATTGATATTCAATTGAATTACAAGTACCATTATTTACAGAAAAAGAAATATTGGCAGTTACATCATGAAAGTTCAATTGTTTTGTTATTGTTTTTCTGCATTGGGGGTGAGACTCAAAGGCTAAAATGATAGGGACTGTCGTTCCTGATGTTAAATTGTAGCTATGTGCTTGCATATCTGTTTCTTCAATTTTAGTTCCATCTCCAAAATCCCAATCCCAAGAAGTAATGTCAGATGTATCTCTCAATGTAACTGTAACCTCTCCATCCCTACATATTATGTTTTCGTTTAGGTCAAAGTTTGCACGTGGGTCACTTACATTAATTATTTGAGAAGCTGAATCAATACAACCAAAAGTAGTTGCTGCTTGAATAGATATAGGATAAGTTCCTTTTTCGTTGTAAATCTGAGATACATTTAAATCTCCATCCACACGACCGTTTCCAAAATTCCAAAAAATGGCTAAATCATTACCATTAGATGTTGCACCTTCAAAACTAATAGAAGTATTTACACACTGTTCATCATCGACATCAAAATCGACTTGAGGGATTTCTTGAATTTCAATCGTTCTAGTGGCTTGTCCTTTACAGCCTGTGTTACTTTCTTCGAAATCGAGTGTTACTTCGTATATGCCCCCGTTTGGATAAGTAATATCATTAACGTTTTGCGTATTTGCAGTAGTTCCGTTTTTGAAATCCCAACTCCAATTGATTAAATTATTGCCTTCTTGCGTAAAGTCCGTCGCACTAAAGTCAATAGTATCGCCTACACAGAAACCTGCTTGGTTAGGCAAAAGCATAATGGTGCTTTCTGGTTCATAAATAGTAATTGATTTAGTGGTCATTTGCATACAACCCAATTCGTCCGTCACTTGTAAAGTCGCATCTATACTCGTTCCTCCTCCTGAATTAGCTAGCATAAAAGAAGGGTTTTGAACACTTTGACTATCTTCTTGAACAACCCACGACCAGCTAGTAATAGTAGTGTCAGAAGTACTCATATCAGTAAAGTCAACAGTAGCAGGAAGACAGATATTATCGGGATTGAAAGTAAAATCAGGGACAGGCTCAAATACTTTTATTGTCATATCTGAAGTATCTGTACAGCCATTAGCATCAAAAACGATTAAATCCATAGTATGCTCTCCTTTCGGAATACTTTCAGTGATAGAAGTTTCGGCAGTATGGATAGGTCTTCCCCACGAACGTTCCCATTTATATCCTCTCCAACAAGTGCTTTGAACGCCTACCGAAGGAGATGCGTCAAA
The DNA here is from genome assembly GCA_937922815.1 of uncultured Saprospiraceae bacterium. Classification (GTDB taxonomy): domain Bacteria; phylum Bacteroidota; class Bacteroidia; order Chitinophagales; family Saprospiraceae; genus CALAJP01. Next base: position 2,231 of record CALAJP010000195.1, on the reverse strand, counting down.
TTCTACCATAGAAGCATCCATAAGACATAGAATAGAATCTTCCAACTCGAATTTTGATTCTAATTGATGAAATTCAATTTCTATAGAATCAACATGGTCTGGGCAACTAAATGCACTATTGTTAGCAGTTAAATAGATAGTGTGTTTTCCAATGGTATCAAAAGTATATTCAACAGTGTCTATGTTTACAGAATCTCTTCCGTCAATATTCCACGTGAACAAATTAGTGCTATCCTGAACATTATAAAGTTCAATATTTGTACTATCACAGGTGATTAAGTAATCAATTTCCGCTTTTTGACCATTTACTATTATTCCTTCATTAATAGTTTGTGTTGATTGGCAACCTAAATATTCAGTCGTTAAAGAGATATTAAAAGTATCTACATCTTCTATAACTACTTTTATGGTATCATTATCAAAACAAGAATTGATATTGTTTTCTACTCCAAAGAAACGAAAGGCTTCTATTTTTGTATCTGGATTAAGCGCATTTATCGTAACCGTATCTCCCAAACAAGGAGTGTTATCGGAAATATTTACATTAGTAGCCAATGGTTCTCCTACTTTAATAGGAATAGCGTATGAAGTATCTATACAACCTGTACTTGCTTCAATGATCAAACTTAAACGATGCGTGTCAACGGTTGTTAATGTTATTTGATTAGGAAAAGTAGCTGCATTATAGATACTTACACCATTATCTAAAAGCTCGTAGTTTGTGATTGATGAAGAAGCGATAGAAGAATCTACCAAATTAACTACCAAAGGCGTACAGCCAAAAGAAGTATCAATTTCAAATTTAGCATTAGGTTTAAATATTCTTACTTCTTTTTGAATGTCAGAACCACAGCCATTAGCAGTTTCGACTGATAACGTAATTGTATTAATTGAATCATTATTAACGCTATATTCTAATGTATCGGGAATAAAATAGCGATGAGTAGGTTCCATTTCGGTAGAGGTACTATCATCTCCGAAATCCCAGTTATAAGCACTTAGGTCAGGATTCGTAACGGTAAGACTTACAATTAAACTATCTGTACAAGAAAATGTAGGAATTACGGTAAAATCAATATCTGCTTCTTCTATTTCAATGGTTTGTTTTATACTATCTCTACACGTCCCCCCCAAAGTACTTACTACCAATTCAATTTCTTTTTGTCCCACAGTATTATGAGAAAAAGTAGGTATTTCTACCGTATTAGAAGAAATATTGGCATCAGGAGCTCTCCATTCGTAAGCTAATCCATCAAAATTGACTACCGAATCAGGAGAAAAATCTGTGTCTTTACAACTAACATTAGGCAACTCAAACGAAGCCGTAGGAGGTCCAAGAGCTACGGGAATAGTATTGGTAGAAATACAACCTAAAGTATCTTCGGCAGAAATAGCAATTTCATAAACCCCTTCTTCTTCATATAATGTAGGCAAAGGATTGATAGTGGAATATGTATTTCCATTTCCCATTTCCCAATTCCAAGTATACTTATCCGCATTGACAGTAGTATTGTTAATAGCGAGATTTAGCGAAGTTTCACAAACAATTGTATTTTGGTCAGGTTCGTAATCAATTTGAACAGGTTTAGTAACTCTGATTAAATCAGAAACTCTTGTGTTAGTTCCACAACCTGGCAACTCTGAATTAATGACTAATGACATATCATACCAACCACTGTCAGGAAACACATGTTCGGGACTGGCTCCGTTAAGTGTTGCCCCATTGGGCAAAATCCAAGAGTATTCCGATATGGTAAACCCATTAGGATAATTCGTTTCGTCAAGAAATTTAACTTCAAGAGGAGCACAGCCAGAAGTGACATCCGCAGAAATATCAAGGTTAGGCTTGTCGAATACATTTATAGTAACCGTACCAATGACTGAACCTGCCTCAGCACTTTTTAATTCAACAGTAAATTCACCTGCTTGAGTAAATATTTTTTCAGGGTTAGCCATTGTGCTAAATGTGCCATCTCCAAAATCCCAAAAAAATGTACTTTGACCATTGGGAGGAGAAAATGTTACGTTTAAAGGGAAACAGCCTCTGGTAACATCAGCAGTTTGAGCAATAGGTTGATTTGAAAAAACTATCAAGGCAACAAAAAAGAAAAAATATCGAATCATTCTATTATATTTCGTACATTAATCCAAACAAATATACATTATGTTATTTTGTATTCATAACTTAATACTTGTATGTTTGTAAAATGTTCTACTTTTCTAATCGTTTG
>CALAJP010000194.1 GCA_937922815.1 uncultured Saprospiraceae bacterium | reverse complement strand
TTCTTTTTTAGAATCTACTGCTTACATTTCTTGGGCAAAAATGACTTATGTTAACGATTCCGCCCCTTTACACATGGCTTCGGCAGTAAATGCTCCAGTAACTGCTTTTTTCTGTTCTACCGTACCTGAGTTTGGTTTTGGCCCTTTATCAGATGAGTCTATCATTTTGCAACATTCTGAAAAATTATCTTGTCGTCCCTGTGGTCTGCACGGAAAAAAATCTTGCCCAGAAGGACATTTTAAGTGTGGGGAGATAGAGATTTATACCACACAATCCGTATAATTTAGCACTTTTGACTTTCCCAAAACTAATTCTCAACGCTCGAATTGAAATTAATAATGTATTTTTACACTAAAACTGAATGATTTAATATGAAAAATATAGCTGCAAAACCATTTTTAAAATGGGCTGGAGGGAAAACTCAACTTATTCAACAAATTGAGAATCAATTACCCAAAAAAATACTTGGCAATAATTTTACTTACATTGAACCTTTTATTGGAAGTGGAGCCGTTTTGTTTTGGATGCTCGAACAATTTCCAAGTTTGGAAAATGCAGTTATAAATGACATAAATACAGATTTAACAAATTGCTATATATCAATAAAAGAAGATGTGGAAAAGATTATAAACATTCTTTCAGGTTGGCAAAGTGAATACCATCTTTTATATCAAAATGACACAGAGAAAAAAGAATATTATTATGAAAAAAGAACACTTTTCAATTTAAGAACTTCTAATCAAACAACACAAAGTGCTTTATTTATTTTCTTAAATAGAACCTGTTTCAATGGACTTTACCGAGTAAACCGTAAAAACGAATTTAATGTTCCAATTGGAAGCTACAAAAAACCGTTGATTTGCAACAGCGAAAATTTATTAGCAGTCTCAAAAGTACTTCAAAGAGTTAAAATTTTAAATGGAGATTACACGGATACTTTGAATTATGCTTCTGAAAACACATTTTTTTATTTTGATCCACCATACAAACCATTAAGCGAAACTTCAAGTTTTAATTCTTATGCAAAAGACGAATTTAATGATTCAGAACAAATACGTTTAAAGGATTTCTGTGCACAATTAAACGACTTGAATTACAAATGGATTTTAAGTAATTCAGATGTGAAAGGAAAAAACCCAAATGACAATTTCTTTGATGATTTATATTCAGATTTTAATATCTATAGAGTAAATGCTCGTAGAAGTATAAATGCTAATCCAAATAATATTTTTTTAGGCGTTACCTTCGGTCGGGCTTTCCGTTTCAATCTTTTTGCTCGTTCCTTACAAAAAGGATTTCTTATTCAATCCCTAACTCTAACGCAAATAGCTGCGTAAAATGGATTTAGCTTTCAATACAAAACTAGCACATGGCTATTCTAACAATTCTCAAATTGCAAGAGTATTAACTGAAGATTGGGTTAAATCAAACAGTTATTGCCCAAATTGTGGTGAATTGAAATTAGAGGAATTCACAAACAATAAACCTGTAGCCGATTTTTATTGCAAACAATGTAATAGTGAATATGAACTAAAATCAAAAAACAGCAAATCGATTGGAAAAAAAATAGTTGATGGAGCATATTCAACAATGATTGAAAGAATTAACTCGGACAATAATCCTAACTTTTTCTTCTTGACTTATGATAAGATAAAATGGGAAGTAAAAAACTTTCTAATTATTCCTAAACATTATTTTATTTCAGAAATAATTGAAGAGCGAAAACCATTAGCACCAACAGCAAGAAGAGCTGGTTGGATTGGTTGTAATATTGATTTGACAAAAGTACCTAATAACGGAAGAATTTATTTAATTAAAAATTCCGAAATAATATCTAAAGAAAAGGTTCTTACAAAATGGCAGGGAACAGAATTTTTAAAAAACAAAAAAGGAGTTTCAAAAGGTTGGATTTTAGATATTATGAATTGTGTTGATGCAATAAAAAAAGATTCATTTTCACTAAAAGATATGTATCAATTTGAAGAAGTTTTAAAGATAAAATATCCTGATAATAATTTCATCAAAGATAAAATAAGACAACAACTTCAATATTTAAGGGATAAGGGTGTAATTGAATTTAAAGGTCGAGGAAATTATAAAAAAATAAAATTATGAGTAAAGAAGTTTTCAAAATAGAAATCCAAGAAACACTTTCAAAAACTGTAGAAATACAAGCAAAAAATTTGAATGAAGCAATTTTAAAAGCTAAAAATTTGTATAAAGATGAGGAAATCATACTTGGAGAGCAGAATTATGTAAACACCGAATTTAAAATTTCTGAATAAAATTCTGTCTCTTAAAAGGTGATTCTATGGAATTACTTCCAAAAATTAATCATAAGTTTGATATGGTTTTTGCAGATCCACCATATTTTTTATCTAATAATGGTTTGTCAATTCAAAGCGGAAAAATTGTTTCAGTTAACAAAGGAAAGTGGGATAAATCACTTGGCACAGAACATATAAACAAATTCAATAGACAATGGCTTTCATTAGTTCGAGAAAATATGAAAGAAAGTGCTACAATATGGATAAGTGGAACAATGCACAATATATTTAGTGTTGGACAAATTCTAAAAGAATTAAACTTTAAAATATTAAATATAGTTACTTGGCAAAAATCAAATCCACCACCTAATTTTTCTTGTAGGTATTTCACACATTCAACGGAACAAATAATTTGGGCAAGAAAAAACGAGAAAACACCTCATTATTTCAATTACGAACTAATGAAACAACTAAATGGAAACAAACAAATGAAAGATGTTTGGAAACTTCCTGCAATCGCACCTTGGGAAAAAAGTTGTACAAAACATCCAACCCAAAAACCTTTATCAGTTTTAACTCGTTTAATTTTAGCGTCAACAAAACCAAATGCTTGGATTTTAGATCCTTTTGCTGGAAGTAGTACAACAGGAATTGCTGCAAATTTAGCAAACAGACGTTTTTTGGGAATAGATCGAGAAAACGAGTATTTAGAAATTAGTAAAAATCGGAAAATTGCCTCTAAATTTCGACAAAAATTACAAGGGTTTAACAATCAGAAAGAATTGGATTTATTTTTAGCAAAAGAACCCAAAATTGAATATCTAAATGAATTAATCTTATAAAATACCAATGCCAAAAGTGTTCATAGTCAAAATATCAGACACGAACTTTAGTTTAAAAGTATTATTCCACAAAATCTAAATTACTACAATATCAAAACCTTACTCACAATCCAAAGCCTCAATCTCAGAAACAGATAAACCTGTATATTTAGCAATCAATTCAACGGACATACCCTCTTTACCATAGTTTTTAATAATAATATAGAGGAAAGAGTTACATTCCCACGACTTCTAATTTAGAATCGCTACCAGAGTTCTTTTTAACTTGGATTTGAGCTGTAATTCTTTCTTTTAAGGCACTAACATGAGATATAATCGTGATTTTTCTTCCTGTACTTTGCAAATTATCCAATGCACCCATGACCGTATCTAATGTTTGAGGGTCTAAAGTTCCAAAGCCTTCGTCAATAAACAAGTTTTGGAAATTATTGCTTTTGCTGGTTAGGTCACTTAATCCTAATGCCAGGGCGAGGCTAACGACAAATGTTTCGCCGCCCGATAGAGACTTAACATCTCTTTTATTGTTCGCTTGGTATTGGTCAATAACTGAAAAAAGGGCTTTTTGTTTATTGTCAAACGATACTCCTAAACGATAGCGGTCGTATAATAAAACCAGATGTCTATTAGCCAATACACAAATCTGACGAAGGGTTATCGACTGTGCATAATCTCTTAGTTTATTTCCACTTTTTTCACCGATTACATCTTTAAGCTGTCCCCATCTATTCGTTACCGTAGCTTGTTTTTCTATCTTTTTCGCCAATGATTTACTGTTCTTTATTTCTTTTTGATAAATGGCAAGGTTTTGTACTTTTAAAGTTTTTTCTTCTTTTTTTGAGGATAAATCACTTTCCATAGCTTGTACCTTTGCTATTTCAGTTTCATTGATTTGTGCATCTGAAATTTCTTTTTCAATATCAGCTAATGTTTTTGCGGTATTCGTTTTGTTAGCTTTCAAGGTCGCTAAATCAACATCTAATCTTGATTGGGCGGAACGAATATTCTTAATTTCATCGGTTGACATTTTCCATTTCAACCACTCCATATTATTGTTTAGCGATAACTCTTTCTGTTTGTTTATAAAATAAGTTTCATTTTTAGCATAAGAATTTTCATTAATACTTTTATCCTTTTTTAAATTAAAAAGCGTTGTTTCAATACCTTTTTGTTCCAATGCTAATTGCTGAACATTTTTATTTATTTCGTCTTTGTGTATATTGGCTTTTTCGATTGATGCTTTTAGCATACCTTCAAATTTGTCAGCATCCAAGCCATTTATTGTTTTTTCTCTTTCAGATTTTAAGGTAGTCAAGTGGGTAGTGATTCCTTTAATTTCTTCATTAATAGACTTTAGTTGCTGTTCTTCACTTCTAAAGGATTGTTCAGCTAAATCAACTTCACCTTTTAATTTTGAAATATTATTCGCATTCTGTTCTATTTTCGAAGTCAAATCTCTATAATCTTCAGCGTAAGTATTGAGCCTTTTTACAAAATTTTCTTCTTGCCAATTATTCTCAATTGCTTTAAAGTGTGATAGTTTCTCTTTGGATTGGTTCAATAGGGTAGTGGCATCACTAATTTTACTTAATGACGTATCCAGTTGTCCTTTTTGGGTGATAATTTTTTTCTCAAGTTCGGTATCGAGCTTCACCTGTTCTCTTAACTCATTTTCAAGTTTATTTAATTCACTTTCCAGCTTATCCAACTTTTGCAACTCTTTATGGATTGTTTCTAAGTCTTTATTAAATTGACTTATTTTTTTATTTAGTTCTTCTACCTTTAAATTTTTAAGGTGAGGAGATTCATTATCAAGTATATTTAATGCAGTTTGGTTCTTATCAATTAGAGTTTGAAAGTTAGAAATACTGTTTTTTACTAAACCAATATTCTCTAAGGTTTCTTGATATTTTTTTTCGTTATTTTTGATATTTTTGTTAGTAGAAGCTATCAGAGCATTTGTATCTTCTAAGGTTGATATTTTACTAACTTTATTATTACGAATAGATTCATTACCACAAACCGCACAAGAATTACCTTCTTCTATTTTTGTTCTTAATTCAATAATTGTACTCTGATAATCTCTGTTCGTTTTTAATAAATCAAGCTTTTCTTTTTGTACTTTAATTTGATTTTCTAACGCTAGTCTATTCTTATCTAGCTCTAATCTTCTTTCATTTGATGTTTTTAGTTTTCTTGAAGAATCTTTTAGAATGTTTTCAGTTTCTAATCGTTTATTTAGAAAAATAAGGTCATTTTCCAAACTTTTGATACTAGCGGTCGTTTTATCTTTAGAAGCTATTCTTTGTTTTCTGTATTCTTTTATTTGTATATCTTTTTTTATCTCGTCAATAGCATTTTCAATATTTTTCTTCTTATTTACTAATTTACTTTGCTGACTGACCAGAAGGTCAATGCTTTTTTGGTACTTTTTACTGATTTTTTCTTGTTCTGTACATGTTTTTTTAGAAGAGTGAAAATTATTGATATAAAGAACAATAACATCTTTATTTTCGATTAGCTCTTTAAATTTATCATACTTTACTAATTCTGCTCTACTTTTTTGATTATCAGTTATACTTTGAAGATGTTCATTTTTGAGTTTGAAAAATGTGCTATATTTTTCATTTTTCTTTTGTTCAGATGCATTTGATTGATTTTTTTTAGGTTCAAGAATCTTATTTTGTGAATCAATTTCAGTATCTAAACTTCTTGCTCTTTTTATGTTAGGGATTTCTTCTTTATATTTTTGATTAGCTTCTTCTAGTTTTAGTGTAATCTCGTTTGACTCAGACTCTTTGGTTTTAATTTTATTGAGATTGAGGTCTTTAGATTTTTGATATTCTATTATTTGTTTTTCGATAGATTTTTTTTCATTTTCTAATTTTATTCTTTCCTCGTAAAAGGGGAGGAGTGGACTTATTTTTTCATGGTTTTCTACCTGTTTTAATAAAGGAACTAAACGTAGCCTTTCTTCACGCAAAGCGGCTTCGTTATTCTTATATTCATTCAATTTTTGATGATGAACTTTTAAATCTTGATTCAGTTTTTCAACTTTCTTAATAAGGTCTACTTTTTCAGTCAACTGAGAAACCTCTGTAGTCAAGCATTTAATATCTTGTTCTAATTCTTTTAATTCTTCATCAGATTTTATATCATAATTATCCAGCTGTTCTTGCAGTGTTTTTAATCTCATCGACTCTTCCTCCGATTTTTCATAAGCAGCGGTAGAAATATTCGCATAATACTGAGTATCGGCGATGGACTCGAGAACCTTGACTCTTTCTTGAGGGCTAGATTGTAGTAATTCAGCAAATTTACCTTGAGTCAGGAGGATTGATTTCGTGAAGTTAGAAAAGTTAAGTTTGATTATCTCTTGAATATTATTTTCATGGTCTTTCTTTTGATTTGCTATCTGAGTCCAAAGAGTACCTTCTTTTACAAACAAGACTCTAGAAGAGTTTACGTTTCCACTTTTAGTTCGTCTAACTTCCCACATGCTTTTATAGTCAATTTGATTAATTGAAAATTCAAGAGAGGCAAATCCTTTATCTTTTCCGTAGGAGAGGAGGTTGTCGTCTTTTTCTCCTGAGGCTACTTTTCCATAGAGGGCAAGTGTGATGGCATCTAAGACTGTCGTTTTTCCTGCTCCTGTATTTCCACTTATCAATATCAAACCTGCTGATGCCAAAGGTTTGTCTTCGTAATTGACAACACACGTAGTCGTTAATGATCTAATATTCTGAACTTCTATGCTTATAATTTTCATCTCTCAATATTATGCTTCTGGAATATCCTTAATTAATTTACCCTCTTCATCAACCAGCGTTAGTAGCTCATCAAATGTAGATTTTAGTCTTTTTGTATCTTCAACAGAATGTCCTTTGTTTTTACAGATTTCTCCAAAAATTTCATGTATATCTTTATTTACCAATAGAATAGAATCATCGTCCATTTCAAACTCTTTGCGAATCGACTTTATTTCTGAGCTATAGCCTAGTTTTGATACCTGAATATTCTTATGATCGATTAGTCTTTTAATATGGCTTTGGATGAAATCAAAATTATGAAACTCCGTTAATTCAATAGTTAGCCAAGTGGTTAATTCATTATCGTCCTTTAATGTTGATATAAAAGTGGTTAATTCATTCAATGTGCCTTTAAATGCGTGCATTTCTCTAAAAACAGGCATGTCAATAGGGGCGATGTCATCAATTTTGCCATCATTCATATCGACAATCAATATTATTTTCTTCTCTTTTCTTGCCGAAATATGTAATTGAATTAATGAGCCAGAATAACGAATATGCTCTTGTTGCCCAATTATTTGAGGAATATGAATATGACCTAGTGCTACATATTTGAATGTTTTTGGGAATTGGTCGGCAGTAATGTTTTCTAAATCATGGAGATAAATATTATTCTGATTTTCACGAGTTTGACTTCCCTTAGCAAAAAGATGAGCCATCAAAACCTTGTTAGAAATATTAGGATAAAGTTCATCACATTTGTTAGCAATGACATCTAAATGATGTAGAATACTTTTTTTAATATGAGTAATTTTGTGGTCTCTAAATTCGCCATCAATAGGAACGGCATTCATGTTTCTAATGTGCAAGTAAGGAACAGCAGCGACTACTCCTATAATTTTGTCTTGTTTGTCTTTAACCTCAATAATTTGTTCATCTATATCATTACTGTCTCCAATCAAATGAATGTTGAGTATTTTATAAGTCTTCTTCGTAATTTCTATCCGTTGAGCCGAATCATGATTTCCTGCCGTTATGATGATATTATTACAGTCGGTTGTTTTATAAATCTTTATTAAAAAGTCATTAAACAACTTCATGGCATCATTGCTCGGGTTTGTAGTGTGAAATATATCTCCAGAGACCAAAAGAGCATCTGGTTTCTGTTCTTTTATAACATTAACAAGGAAATGTAAGGCATTTTCTTGTTCTGGCAACATAGCGTTATTGTGCAATTGTTTGCCCAAATGCCAATCAGAAGTGTGTAAAATTCTCATTTTTTAATTAAAATTTAGTGAAGAAATCATCAATTCGTTCTTCCATCCAACATTTATATTCAGGTGTTGTAAAACCAATATGCCCGCCTTTTTTTGGTCTTTCTAAGTAAATTTGTGTGTGTTTTTGACACAATTTTATAGGCGAACAGGGTAGTGGTATAATCGGATCATTTTCCGCATTGACTAATAAAGTAGGAATATTAATCCCTTCCATAAAGTTTTTGCAAGATGCTTTTTCGTAAAATTCTTTGGGCGAACTAAACCCATTGATAGGAGCAATGAACCATTCATCCATATCATACCAAGTTTTTACTTTATCAAATTTTTCTATATCAACAATACCAGGAAATTGTTTTTCTTTTAGTATTATTTTATGTTTCAATCGACTGAAAAACAAAGTTTTAAAGAAAATATTTTTCTTCAGTTCTAAAGAATCTACACTAGCTTTAATGTCGCAAGGAACAGAGAAATTAGCACTGGCTTTAATTCTACTGTCCAATTTTTCGCCCTGAACACCTAAATATTTCATATTAATACTGCCGCCCATACTAAACCCAGAAAGATAAATCTCAGGATAAGATTGCGTTTCTAAAACATGATTTATCAGTTCAGCAATATCTTCAATTTCGCCGTGATGGTATAGTCGGGGTCGCTTGTTCATTTCTGGTGAACAAGAACGACAATTCCAAGCCAATATATCCCAACCTTTATTAAAAAAATAATCTGCTGTACCTGTAATGTATTGTCGATGTGCATTTCCTTCCAATCCATGCGTCAAAATCATTAATTTGCTTACAGAATGTTTAGCAGATTTTTGCTTAGCCCAAAACAAATCAATAAAATCCCCATCAGATAATGTAAATCTTTGCTTTTGATTATAAGGAGAATTTACCTTTCTAAAAACTCCAGGAATTACAGTCTGCGTAAATCCGTTAAAATGAAACCAAGGATGTTTTTTATATGAGCTGTTATTTACTAAAGGCATATTAGATTGTAATGTTTGTGAAATTAATATCAAAGTAAAATTAAAAACTGAAATAACATATCAAGAACTTATTTAAAAACAAAATTAATTTCCATGAAACAAATTTATAGCTTTTAAAATGTAAAAGTCAAGTTTAATTATTGAAAATCAGATAGTTACAAACTAATCACTAATTAGTTGGAACAGTGGTTTTGTAAACCATTCATTATGAATTTTTTATAAAAATAAAGGATTCTACTTTTTTTAATAAAAATGGAATGATTCGTCAAAAAAAGTCTTATTTATTTTTAACATAATTAATATTATGTTAAATAGAACTTAAATTTCACCCTCAAAACCAATATTTAACACAAGGTTTTACCTTTTTTTACAGCGAGTTGAATACTTTTGGTAAAAACATCATCATTATGAAAACAACCTTAGCAACGGCATTAATTTTTATAATTTTCTTGACTGCTTGTGAAACGGCTACTGAAAAGAAAACTACCAAGCCAATAGAAAAAACGAAAACAGAAAAGAAAAAAATAGAAAAAACAAAAACACAAAACCCTGATGAATATAATAGCTTTTTAGAGAAGGACACCGAGTCCACTTCTGCCCTAGCTGCTATTCAAAAAATATTCTTTAAAGAAGCTGAAGGTTCTACTACTTACGATTACAAAGAAATCAAAAATGAAAATGGAATTTCATCAATTTTAGTTTATGTAAGCAATGTAATGGATGATTCTATTAAAGATGAAAAACATTATTTTACCATCAAAAAAGTAGATAATAAATGGCAGATAATTGATTATCAAACTTCATGGGACTGTAGGACGGGTCGAGGTCATCAGGATTTTGGCATTGAGTTTTGTAATTAATAAAATACGCAAGAATCGGGTGGTTTAATTTTTTTATGCGTATTATTTTTGAGATAAAATTTATAACTATGAAAAATAATACGCATCATCTTCATTATGAAACGGTAGCTAAAGCTATTGATTTTATTGATTCGAATAGTTCTATTCAACCAACTTTAGAGCAAATTGCGGCACATGTTCATTTGAGTCCATTCCATTTTCAGCGTATTTTTACAGAATGGGCGGGTGTCAGTCCTAAAAAATTCCTTCAATACACTACCCTTTTTTATGCAAAGTCTAAACTGCGTAATTCTAAAGATTCCTTATTGTTTTCTTCTGAAGCGTTAGGTTTAAGTAGTTCGGGACGACTACATGACTTATTTGTTAATATTATTGCAATGACTCCTAACGAATACAGACAGCACGGAACAGGCTTAGTCATTCATTATGAAGATATTTCTACGCCATTTGGGAATGCTTTTGTTGCCAGTACACAGAAAGGAATATGCAAACTATGTTTTTATAATTCCTTCGAAGAAGAATTAAATGCACTGAAATTAACGTTTAAGAATGCGGAATTTATTTGTACTTCCAGTGTTCACCATCAAAAAATAAATCACTTTTTCAATGACGATTTTTCAGACTCCTCTACCCTATCTTTACATCTAAAAGGAACTTCATTTCAACTCCAAGTTTGGCAAGCTTTATTGAATATTCCTACGGGGGAATTAAGTACTTATGGAGATATTGGTAAATCAATTCAAAAAGAAAAAGCATCACGAGCTATTGGGACGGCTATTGGCAGCAACCCAATTGCCTACCTTATCCCTTGTCATCGAGTTATACGTTCAACAGGATCATTTTCTGGTTATCGATGGGGAGTTACTCGCAAAAAAGCGATGATTGCTTGGGAAGGAAACAAAACATTAATCTCATCTCATTCTAAATAAATTATGAAAGATTTAATCAAAGAAATTTCGTCTTGCAAACTTTGTGTTCCTCATTTGGCTTTAGGTCCCAATCCCGTAGTTGCTGCTAACGAAAAAAGTAAAATTGTGATTATTGGACAAGCTCCAGGAACCGTTGTTCATAAAAGTGGCATTCCGTGGGATGATAAAAGTGGAGAAAATTTACGAAAATGGATGAATATAGATAAAACCACATTTTATGATTCTTCACAAATTGCATTAATCCCTATGGGGTTTTGTTATCCAGGAAAGGGTAAAACGGGCGATTTACCGCCCCGAAAAGAATGTGCTCCTCAGTGGCATGATTTACTTTTTGCTGAAATGAAAAATGTAGAACTAATTTTGTTGGTCGGTAAATATGCGCAGGATTATTATTTGAAGAAAAAATCTAAGAGAAACTTAACAGAAAACGTTCGAGCATTTAATGATTTTTTACCCAAATACTTTGCATTACCTCATCCTTCTCCCCGAAACAATATTTGGCAAGCTAAAAATCCATGGTTCAAAACCGAAGTTTTACCTGCGTTGGAAGGCATTATTAAAAATATTTTAAAATGAAAGCATTGTCACACAAACTAAAGCTAAATAAACGGGGACAAACCAACTGGCTACCTTACGACGGCACTGTTAATTATTATGGAAATATATTTAGTGATATAATCGCCAAAGAATATTTTGATACGCTTTTTAATGAAATAGAATGGAAAAACGACGAGGCTAATATGTTTGGTAAACGAATAATTACGAAACGAAAAGTGGCTTGGTATGGTGACAAAGCATTTCCATATAGCTATTCGAATACTACCAAATACGCAATATCATGGACTAAAGAATTGACTGAAATTAAAGAAATAATCGAGCGAATAACCCAACATCAATACAATTCTTGCTTGCTCAATTTATATCATGACGGAAGTGAAGGCATGGCGTACCATAGTGATGACGAAAAAGATTTAGAAAAAAACGGTGCCATTGCATCGGTCAGCTTCGGAGCTACACGAAAATTTTGTTTCAAACACAAGGCCACAAAATTAAGAATAGATACCGTACTCACACCGGGTTCTTTATTAGTAATGAAAGACGAAACACAGACCCACTGGCATCACCGCCTCCCTCCTACTAAGAAAGTATCTGAGCCTCGAATCAATTTGACTTTTCGTAAAATGGTAAAATAAATTAATTAAGATCTTCTTTATTTTAATCTTTTTTGCAACCTCTATTAGTACCTTGCGAAAAAGTATATTCAGGTGCAAAAACCAAAATTATGAAAACTAAAATTCAACTTGCTAATATTTCACATATAGAAGAAATAGCTCCTCTTTTTGATGCTTATCGAGTATTTTATCACAAGCCTTCTGACATAGAAGGAGCAAAACAATTTATTTCTGACAGAATCAAGAATGATCAATCCGTCATTTTTATTGCTTATTTGAACGATAAGGCGGTTGGATTTACGCAGCTCTACCCTATTTTCTCCTCTACTCGAATGAAAAGAATGTGGTTGTTAAATGATTTGTATGTGAATACCGAAGTTAGAAAAACAGGGCTGGGTAAACTTCTTCTCGAAGCGGCTCAAAATCATTGTAAAAATACCAATGGGTGTAGCGTAATTCTAGAAACCGAAAAAAGCAATATCATTGGCAATCATTTGTACCCTAAAATGGGTTTCGAGTTAGATAATGACCATAATTATTATAGTTGGGATATTTAACGCCAAGCCATTTATATAATTAATTGGAATATATTACCTTTGTTCAGTTCAACTTTTTTGTTGAAAATATTGAAACTAAAAACATTTAATCTCTATATGGCATCAAGAAAAAAAAGCGAAACCAAAAAAGCAAACCTTTTCTTAGATAGTAGATCTTCACAAATCACGGGCGTAATATTATTATTTGTTACTGCTTGTTTATTTATATCCTTCTTCTCCTATTTGTTTACATGGAAAGAAGACCAAGATAAAGTACTACGATTTTCTTTAGAATTACTCATTTTATCCGAACATGAAGTGTATAATTGGTTGGGAAGAATGGGCGCTATTCTATCCAATATGTTTTTTTATTGGGGATTTGGAATATCGTCATTTGGAATATTATATTTCTTATTCAAAACGGGTGGGATATTATTATTTCAAGGAAACAAAGAAACTATTCTACCATTATTCAAGAAAACGTTTTTCACCATTCTTGGATTGTCTATTTTATTCGGATTTATCTTCCAACATGCAGAATTTTCGTGGGGCGGGTTAATAGGTAGGTCTATTGCTTTGTATCTAACGAATTTATTAGGAATTGCTGGGGTTGTAATTTTCTTAATTACCTTGGTATTAATTGCTTCGATTTGGTTCTTAAATCCTGATTTAAGTGAAATGTCTTTCGACCAATTAATACGTGAAGTAAAAATGAGAGGCATGAGCCTTTTTTCTTTCCGATATAGAAATATTAAAAAAACGGAGGTATTAAGAAGTAATGCCAATCAAGATACTAAGCCACAAGAAGTCGAAACTTTAAGACCCAAAAAAGAGCATAAAAAAACGCCTGTTCACGAAACAGATTCAAAATTATCCCCTCCCAAAAGTACGGAATCTGTAAAATCTGGAGAACAATTGGCTTTTGAGGTTACACAAAGAAAACCGACTAAAAAAGCAGATGTTGATTTAGGTGCCGAACTAGAAGTAGAGATTGCTGCACCTGAAGAAATTACTGGTGATGATAAAGCATTATCTTCAGCTTCACCTTTGGCAAATGAACATCCCGCTATTAATGAAGATGATGACCCTAATGCCCCTTTTGACCCTACTAAAGATTTATCGCAATATGAATACCCTCATTTATCATTATTAAATGAATATGCAGATCAAAAAATTGAAATTGATAGAGAAGAATTAGAATCTTATAAAGAACAAATTATAACGACGCTTCTCAATTACAAAATTGAAATTACTAAAATCAAAGCTACGGTTGGTCCAACCGTAACTTTATATGAAATTGTTCCTGCTCCAGGCGTTCGTATTTCAAAAATCAAAAATTTGGAAGACGATATTGCGTTGAGTTTGGCAGCTTTGGGTATTCGTATCATTGCCCCGATTCCAGGTAAAGGAACTATCGGTATCGAAGTACCAAACAAAAAGAAGCAAATCGTTTCTCTGAGAGAAGTATTACGTTCTGAAAAATTCCAAAACGGAACGATGGATATTCCAATTGCTTTGGGTAAAACTATTCAAAATGAAGTATTCATTGCCGATTTATCGAAAATGCCCCATTTGCTAATTGCAGGTGCTACAGGACAAGGTAAATCTGTAGGTATCAACTCTATCCTGATGTCGATGTTATACAAAAAACATCCTTCTCAATTGAAATTGGTTTTGATTGACCCTAAAAAAGTGGAATTATATCCGTTTACACAGTTGGAAAATCACTTTTTGGCAGCATTAGAATCTTATGAAGATTTAATCATTACCGATACTAATCAGGTTGTAAATGTATTGATATCGTTGACGATGGAAATGGATCAGCGTTATGATTTATTGAAAAATGCTCATGCGAGAAACATCAAAGAATACAACGAAAAATTCATCAAACGTAAGTTGAACCCCAACAAAGGGCATCAATATTTGCCTTATATTGTTTTGGTAATAGATGAATTTGCTGATTTGATTATGACAGCAGGAAAAGAAGTTGAGTTACCTGTAGCAAGATTGGCACAGTTGGCGAGAGCCGTAGGAATACACTTAATAATTGCTACTCAGCGTCCTTCTGTAAATATTATTACGGGTACAATCAAAGCCAATTTCCCCGCTCGAATTGCCTTTAAAGTATCTTCAAAAGTCGATTCGAGAACGATTTTAGACACAGGTGGTGCGGATAGATTGATTGGTCGTGGAGATATGTTATTATCATTAGGTGGAGAGGTTATTCGTTTGCAATGTGCATTTGTAGATACTCCTGAAGTGGAAGCCGTTTTGCAACACATTCATGGTCAACAAGGTTATATGGAACCTCATTATCTCCCAGAATTCGAAGAAGCGGATGTTAACGGTGGTGCAGGAGGTCAAATGAAACCTGAGGATTTGGATGCTAATTTCGCTGACGGTGCTCGTTTGATAGTTTCTAATCAACATGGTTCTACCTCTATGCTTCAACGAAGGTTGAAATTAGGATATAATAGAGCTGGTAGAATTATGGACCAGTTAGAAGCATTTGGTGTTGTAGGTCCTAATGAAGGAAGTAAACCCAGAGAAGTCCTCTTTCACGATGAATTAGAGTTAGAAAGATTCTTAGAGACATTGAATTTGAGAAAATAACAAAAATATTCATTCGTCTTATTTATTGCTAGTATTGTAGAATTTGAAACTTTCATTTTCTAAAAAAGTTATATTATAAAGTACTAAAACCAAAATACTTTTGTCAATGGATACTAAAAATAAGATACTTGTATTAATTCTCTGTGCAGCAGTCTATTTTGCACTTCGCAATTGGGGCGGTGCTTTTGGACACCTCATCCTCTACCCTATCAATATTTTAGTTACTTTTCTTCATGAATCGGGACACGCTATTGGTAGTTTAATTACTGGAGGTGGAGTTCATGGGATTGAAATCAATTCTGATGGTTCTGGTTTTTGCAGAACTTCAGGTGGAAACAGAGGAATTATATTGATGGGAGGATATATCGGCAGTGCTATCTTAGGAAATATTCTATTGTATATTGGTATTACGAGACCTTATTTATCCGAATGGGTACTAAAAGGATTGAGTGTTTCTATGTTTTTCGTAAGTATATTCTGGTTTAATTCATTAGGAAGTAGCCTTATTTTAGGCATTTTTGGAATTGCTTTATTCTTTATTGCTAATCGAACTTCATTTTCAGATTTGGTATTATTATTTTTTGGGACGGCATCTGTTTTATACGTCATTCAAGATTTCAATATTGGACCGAGCAGTGATTTATCAAAATATTCAGATATTATCGGTTTGTTTTCTACTCAAATGTGGTCTTATATTTGGTTGGTAATTGTTGTGATAATCTTTATTTTTAATTTGAAATTTATCTTTTCCAGAAACCGTTCATAAGTCTTAATCAGATGAAAAAAATAGCTGTTTTTCCAGGTTCTTTTGACCCTATTACGATAGGTCACGAAAATTTAATAGAAAGATATATTGGTGTTTTTGATGAAATCATAGTTGCTATTGGCGTTAATACTCAAAAGAAATATCTTTTCTCTTTAGAAAAAAGAATCAACATGCTGAATGCTGTTTTTGAAAAATACCCTACTGTTTCGGTAGATCATTTTGAAGGACTAACAGCTCATTATTGTAATAACAAAGATGCCAAATACCTACTTCGTGGTCTTCGAAATTCATCTGATTTTGATTATGAAAAGACTATTTCTCAATTAAATAATATTGTTGGAAATGGTGTAGAAACTGTTTTTCTCATCAGTCAACCCAATTTTTCACATATCAGTTCTACCATCGTTAGAGAAATATTTGTAGGTGGTGGTGATGTTGCTCCTTTTGTACCTAAAGAGGTGGTTCCGTTTTTTTAGAGGAATATATTAAGATAATTAAGTTTTTTTTAAAAACGCCGCCACACCATTTATACTACCGATATCACAAATTTGTCACAAGTAATTTATAACTCACTGATAAATGAATATCTAATCTATTTATCAGTGAGTTAAATAAAACATTTATTTTTGAGCAGATTCTAAAGATTGTTGAATAGCGAAAGTAAAATAGGAGCCATCCTTCAAATCGATTCCATCGGGAATGGTCCATCGGTTTTCTTCATTGCGTGTCATTTTGATATACCTTGAGCTTGCATCAAAATGATTATCATTACTTAGCACCATCCATAGAATATCGTTACTATGAGTGGGTAAATAAGCATCTGAAATAGAGATATTCAATTCACTGACTTCATTTGTTTCCTGAACCGACCAAACACGATTTAAGATCGCTCTATTTTTATCTACTCCTAATGGCGAAGGTTCTAAAGATCGTCCATTATCCGCAATCATCGTAAACTGTCCGTCTATTAAGTTGTCATCAAAAGCACTTATTCTTAATAATTCATTCGTATTAATTGAGGAACTGGATAATTGTACTAAGCCAGCACCTTCGTCTATCCCTATTCCGAATATATTGTGATGATAAATACTCGCTCTACTGGCATCCCATATCGTATCTCCTTCTGAGTTTCTATAATCAGTAGGAACAATCTGTTGTTCCAATGTGACACCATATTTTACGGCTAAATACGATTCTATTCTATTGCGTTCTTCATCATTAATATCGTCTGAATAGGTGATTATTTCGGCTATTTTCCCATCCAATTCTCTTGCAGATTCTCCGTCAAATCTTTTACCTATAAAATATTCTTCGTTATCAACTTTTGTAGTATCACTATGCACTATATTAGTTGAATGATTCGCATTAATCCCTATTTCATTCCCTTGCCATATGCTAAAAATATATGGTAAGTCTTTATCCAGTTGCGAGAAACGAGGGTTGATATCATCATTGAATAACAATTCAAAAGAATCAATTCCGTGAGTAATAATTTCGTTAGTAGATAAAGGCGTACTGTTTCCTAAATACAGTCCCCATAAATCATCATTAGCACCTTCGAATACAGATGTACCGAATACAAATTCTCTATTCGTAGCTGTGGTAATATCACGATCAGGAATCATAACTACATAATAATTATCCCCATAAAAACCCTCATCGCCCCTTAATACCTCATTATCAAAATCAACCACGGGGTTACGGTTTAATGTATTCGTTAAATAAGTAGGTTTTCCTTCTGTTCCAAATGCATTTGCATTTCTTTCAAAAGGCGAATGGTCTAACCATTCATCGATTTCTTGACCATGAAGTACTGAGATCCCTCTATCTGCTCTCAACCACAGAGAAAGATGTTTTCCTACTCCTCCTGGCTTATCTTTTTGATTCACAATCCTATAGGTTGTTGTGCCTCGAATTGCATTATCAGAGACATTCGCCACGGCTAAAGGTTGCTCCGTTATTAATTTGAAGTTAATGGATTCTACTGCCTCGTCAAGAGCATCCGTAAGGATACTCAAGCCTACATTTGCTCCGCTTATTAGATTTAAATCGGCTAAGGCCAAACTATCTTTATTATAAATCCCTTTAGGAATAATTACTGTTACCGTATCAGGAGTACTTGTCAATCCTGCAAAAGTATAATCCAGTCCAGGCGTAGCCGTTCCTCCTTCAAGAGCTACTTTCAAGGAAACATCTTCGGCTAATTCTCCTTCTAAGATTAAATAAGGCAAATCGCCTCCAGAATCTTCGGTATCATAATAACTTGATAAATCAAATTCTATTTTTACCGGAATTATTCTAGCGAATGTAAAGTATTCGCCATGTTCGAAATCAACCCCATTTTTCAACTCCCAATTATCCCCCACTTTTTCCATTTCATGAAAAGTGATGCCCTGACTAAAATCCGTATCTCCTTTTTTAGAAATCAACCAAAATGATCCTGTACTTATGGCAGGTAAGGTGGCCGCTCCTGGGCTATAATCCGTATGAGAAGTGTGTCCACCACTGCCTGCAACAGACATAAATATAGTACTAGGATTATTCACTTCGCTCACTTGCCATATTCGCTCTATTCTTTCAATTCCCGCAGGAATATTATTATCCGAAAGAGTAAGGTCACCTCCATCATTACCTATCATGATAAACTGCCCATTCGCTAAAGAGCTTCTATTCGTATCCTCGTTATTCAATACATTATTAACACTACCAAAAAGCCTATCTGTAGCAATGGTTACCAAACTACTATCATGAGCCGATCTCGATATTTTTTGATTCAATCTCGATATTTCATCATTACCCAAACCAAAAATATCTCGATTATAAACTCCTGTAGTACTGGCATCCCAAACGACATCTCCGAGGGAATTGACATAATTTTTCCCTCCGTTGCCTTGGTCTAAAGTAATTCCGTATTTAATGGCTAAATACGATTCTATTTGAAGAATTTCTTGAGCCTTGAGCTCACAACTAAATGAAATTACCTCATAAATATCTCCTTCAAAATCGGATGCATTTACATTTTGACCGAGCACATAAGATTCATTTTCTACCGAATCCAAGGCAGTAATGCCCGTAAATTCGTAGGGATCTCCATTTACGCCGATATGATTAGCCCCAAAACGGCTGACCAAATAGCCTTCATGAGCCGATATTTCATCATGGCTTCTGTCATTAGGGTATATTGACCACTGCTCACCTGCCCCCGAAGTTACCAATTCGTTGCTCGTTGAATTATTACTATTTCCAATATATAGGCCTCTCAATACTCCTGCTCCATTTTCATACCCATAGACAAAACGAGCGGGACTTGTCGTTTGAAAATCCGCATTGGATCTAAAGACTACAAAATAATTATTAGAATAATACCCACTTGCTCCTGTAAGGATATGGTTTTCAAAATCTATTCTAGGTAAAAAATTAGTACCCACTTCTCTGTAAAAGGGTTGTGTCGCTTGAAGTCCTGTATTGATGGCATTGTTCCCTTCAACTGTCGCATTGTTTCCAATCGGGGTTTGATCTTCCCAATTGACAACCCTCGTTCCGTTCGCATTCGACAAGCCCGCATCTGAACGCAACCATAAAGAAAGTCCCTTCGATACTCCCCCCGGGAAATACTTTTCGGTAATATAATAGGTAGCACTCGATAAGGTGTCAATTCCTTGAATATTGCCTACGACCAACTGATTACCACTCCCTACAATTTCAAAAATAATATCCTCACTATCTTCTTCTATTCCATCATCTATAATGGATAAATTCCCCAAGGAAGATGAGCTCGTACTAAATGATGCCAATGAAATTTCCGTCTTATTATAATTTCCTGCGGGAATAAATATACTAATGGTATCTAAAACAGCCGTAGCTCCTGTCAAGGTATAATCATCCGTAATGGTGGCATCTCCTCCTTTTAGGACTAATTTTAACTGCGAATCGTTAATTAAATTTCCATCTACTAAAATAACAGGTATATTTTCTCCCTTTTCTTCGGTGCCGATATACTCTGGAAGCTGAAATTCCACTAAGGTTGGTACCATCGTTGCGAAAGTAAAATAACTATC
>CALAJP010000193.1 GCA_937922815.1 uncultured Saprospiraceae bacterium | reverse complement strand
GAGTACCTTTAAACATTTTAAGATTAGTAGCTTCTGAAGCAACCGAAGTTATGTTTTCAAGATTATTCAAATTGAAAGCTAAATCATCAGGTAAGTTTTGCCCATGAATAGAGAAGATTACTTCTTCATCTAAAAACGCTTTTTTAGGAGTTACAGAATCTGCTTTCATCACAGTACTCGGATTAACAGAAAAATTTACTTCAAAATTCAATAAAGTATCTCCTTCATTAGTCACAACACTTCCGTTTTGAATACCTTCCGTTTCTCGATTAATACCCGTGAATATTCTTAAAGAATCATTACCTCCACTTACTTCTTTTATACTATCTAAGTTATTGATAGTGAATTGAAGGCTGTCTACAAGATTGTTGCCATACACATTGAAAGTAGTAACTTCACCAATAAAAGCAGTTTTTGGAGAAACAGAATCAACAGAAGGTACAATTTCATTCATGAAAGAAACTTTAAATTCGTGAATAGTAGTTCCTGTACTAGTTTTAAGTGTACCATCTTTTTCTCCCGCTTCACCAGAAGCAAGACCTTTGTATTGTCTTGTTGTGGCAGTACCACCATCAACTTCAGTTACATTATTCAAATCTGTAACCGAAAAACTTAAATTATCGGTAAGATTTGTACCGTTAACAGTGAAAGTAACTTCATTTCCGATAGTTATTAAAGTAGGAGTTACAGAAGAGACCGTAAGACTCGTTTGAACGGGTGGTTCAGTAATTGGTGTTTCTTCGTCATCTTTACAAGCAAAGATTAACGTAAATAAACAAGATAAGAATAGTAATTTTTTCATGTCAAATTTTATTTGGTTATTACGATGTAATTTTTTTACGCTTTATTTAGTTGAAGGGTTATTGTTTTGCGGGAAACTTTTCTTAACCTTTTTAGGAAGTTGATTTGGCACTTATTAAACAAATCATTCCAAAAATCATTATTTTTGCATCTTAATTAAGTAGCGTATGAAGATTGCAGATATTCAGTTTGATGACTTTCCTTTGTTTTTAGCCCCGATGGAAGATGTTTCTGACCCTCCTTTTAGGGCTTTGTGCAAGGAAAATGGTTGTGATATGATGTACACCGAATTTATCTCAGTAGAGGGGTTGATTCGTGATGCTCATAAAAGTGTCCAAAAACTCGATATTTATGAGGAAGAAAGACCCATTGGAATTCAAATATTTGGTGCAGAGATGGACAGTATGCGTAGAGCTGCTGAGATAGTAGAAGAAGCAAAACCAGAGGTATTAGATATCAATTTTGGGTGTCCTGTAAAGAAGGTAGTTTGCAAAATGGCTGGTGCTGGAATATTGCAAGATATTCCTCGAATGGTCGAATTAACTAAAGAAATTGTCAAGTCAACTAATTTACCCGTGACGGTTAAAACTCGATTGGGTTGGGATGATAAATCTATAAAAATAGTTGAAGTTGCAGAAAGGTTACAAGACGTTGGCGTTAAAGCTATTTCTATTCATGGGCGAACTCGTAAACAAATGTATAAAGGTGAGGCGGATTGGTCTTGGATTGCGAAAGTGAAAGAAAACCCTCGTTTACATATTCCTGTGATCGGCAATGGCGATATTGATAGTCCCGAAAAAGCACTCGAGTACAAAAATAAGTATGGAGTTGATGCCCTGATGATAGGCAGAGCGAGTATCGGAAATCCTTGGATTTTTAGAGAAATTAAGCATTACGTAAAAACGGGACAGCATTTAGCACCTGCAACTATTGAAGAACGTATAGATGCCGCCAAAAGACATTTATTGAAATCAATAGAATGGAAAGGGGAGAAGCTCGGAATTTTAGAAATGAGAAGGCATTATGCTAACTATTTTAAAGGATTGGTAGGCGTCAAAGAAAAAAGGAAGCAATTGGTTTCTTTAGAAAACCCCAAAGATTTATTAGAAGTTTTAGACAGTATTGAGAACTTAGAATTTGTTAATGCCTAGTTTTTTGTTTACTTCGCAATTATTTTATTTCATTGATATAACTCATTATTAATTTTGATATTTACATTTACTGACATTGAAAAGCAAATTATTGAAAAACTTAAAATTGCTATTCGTGAAACGAATTTCCCTACCTATATAGTGGGTGGTTTTGTTCGAGACCGAATATTGGGACGCAATTCTAAAAAATGTGATATTGATATTGTTTGTGTGGGCAGTGGAATAGAATTGGCAAAACAGATGGCTAAAGTGCTTAGCCCCATGCCTAAATTAACCGTTTTTAAGCGATTCGGTACGGCTATGCTAATGTACAAAGGTTATGAATTAGAATTTGTAGGAGCCAGAAGAGAATCCTATCGTTCAGATTCTAGAAAACCTATTGTCGAAGACGGAACGCTCGAAGATGACCAAAACAGGCGAGATTTGACCATAAATGCGTTAGCAATTAGCTTAAACGATGCGGATTTTGGAACGTTACTCGATCCGTTTAATGGAATGTCAGATTTGACTAATAAGATAATTAAGACACCTTTAGAGGCAGGAAAGACATTCAGCGATGACCCTTTGCGAATGTTACGAGCTTTTCGTTTTGCCGCTCAATTAGGTTTTGAAATTGATTTTCAAACCCTAAATGCGATTGCGGTCAATAAAGAGCGTATCGGAATTATTTCTCAAGAAAGAATTACCACAGAATTAAATAAAATTATTGAATCTGATAACGCTGCGAAAACCTTTGACCTGATGGACAAAACAGGCTTATTAGCGTTGATTTTTCCTGAGTTAGTTAACCTGAAAGGAGTAGATGTGGTAAAAGGTATTGGACATAAAGATAATTTCTATCATACCTTAGAAGTCTTAGATAATTTATCCAAAAAAAGTGATAATTTATGGTTACGTTGGGCGGCTATTTTACATGATATAGCAAAACCACAAACCAAGAAGTTTGAAGAAGGAAATGGTTGGACGTTTCACGGACACGAGGTGTTGGGTGTTCATATGACTAAACGGATTTTTAAAAAATTCAAGCTACCTTTAACAGAACAATTACGCTTTGTTCAGAAAATGGTACGGATGCACCTTCGTCCTATTTCATTGACCAAAGAAAATATTACAGATTCGGCCGTTCGAAGAGTGTTGTTTGACGCTGGCGACGATATAGAATCTTTGTTAATGTTGTGTGAAGCGGATATAACTTCCAAAAACCCAAATCGAGTAAAGCGTTATTTAGATAATTACCGTTTTGTTCGTAAACGAATGGAAGAAGTAGAGGAGAAAGATCAACTAAGAAACTGGCAACCTCCTATTTCGGGAGCATTGATTATGGAAACCTTTAACCTGAAACCTTCCAAAGAAGTTGGGATTATAAAAGACAAGATTAGAGAGGCTATTTTAGATGGTCTTATTAAAAATGATAAAAATATAGCTTTTGAATATATGGTAGAGGAAGCTGCAAAATTGAATTTACACCCTATTCAGTCTACAAAAGTTAACGATTAAAAAAATGTCAAAAACAAAAATAACAGCTATATACGAAGATGATGATTTAATTATTGTCAATAAACCCTCTCGAATGTTAACCATTCCTGATCGCTTCGATGCTACCAAACCGAACCTTTTTGCTGAATTAAATAAAAAATACGGTAAAATATATACGGTTCATCGTTTAGATAAAGAAACCAGTGGGTTGATTTGTTTTGCAAAAAATGAAGAATCACACCGGCATTTATCACAACAATTTCAGGAAAGAACAACCGAAAAATTTTATCATGCCTTTGTCATTGGAGTCCCGTTTAAAGATAGCGGAATAATAGATAATTGTGTTGCCCCGGACGAAAGAAGACAAGGAGCGATGCGAATTGTAAAAAAAGGGAAACAAGCAATTACGCATTGGTCTGTGGTTAAAAAATTTAATGGGTATTCGATTTTGGAAGCAAAAATAGAAACGGGACGAATGCACCAAATTCGTTTACATTTTCAATCTATTGGACATCCTTTGGTTGTAGATTCATTGTATAGCCCTCATGATAAATTCATGGTTTCGTCAATTAAGAGACGATACTCGCAAGGAAAATGGGATGAAGAAAGACCGTTGGTTGACAGAAGTACATTACATGCTAAAAAATTGACTTGTTTGCATCCTAAAACTGGAAAAGAAGTTACTTTTGAAGTACCTTACCCAAAAGATTTATTAGCTTTAGACAAACAATTGTCTAAATATGCGGCGATGAAAGATTAAGTAGTGGGAGTTTGTAAGCAAATGGAGTTAAATTATTACATTCAACTCCGATAAATTGCTTAAAACATAAGTACTAATAATATCAAATATGAAACAATAAACTAGTATCGTAGACTATTTCATATTGTTAACAACCATAGAATTAAAATAATTCCATCAAACCTTTTTTATTTTGAAAATCAAATGAAAATAGCCAATTCTATGAATATAAAAAACATACATTTTACGCTGTCAACGCCTGAAGATGACACAAGGGATGTCTTTTTGGTTGGAAATTTTAACAATTGGAAACCATCAGACCAAAAGTATAAAATGCAAAAAACGGATGATGGATATACCTATAACCTTCAATTGATAAATACGGATCTTCAAAAGATTGAGTACAAATACACAAAAGGAGATTGGTCGGAAGTTGAATTAGGTCATGAAAGTCAAATTACTCCTAATCGAACGTTTCTCATTAGTGAGAAAGAACAAAAAGTTTCGGACCATGTGCCACGATGGAGGCACAACTGGTTGCCATATAAAATCAAAAAATTACCAATTATTGAACTTTTAGACGAAGCGTACGATATGTATCCTTTGCCTAGAAAAAGACCTGTTTGGGTATTGTTACCATGGGATTACCATGAAAGCGAGAAGGATTATTCTGTACTTTATATGAACGATGCTCAGAATCTTTTTGGTGACCGTTCTGATTATGGCAGTTGGAATATAGACCATAAACTGGCGACTTTAGCAGAATATCGACGTTCAGATGTGATAATAGTTGCTATTGACCATGGAGGGGTAGATAGAGCCAAGGAGTATAACCTGAATAGTACGAAATTAGAAAAAGCAGAAGGAAAAAAATATTTACGATTTTTGGTTGACCATTTAAAACCTAAAATTGACGAGAAGTTTAGAACAAAGCCCGATAGAGAAAATACCGCAATTGGTGGTTCTTCGTTAGGTGGATTGATAAGTATATTTGCGGCTTATAGTTACCCTGAAGTATTTGGTAAATTTTTAATTTTTTCACCATCAATATGGACGATACCTCAGTTCGATTTTCCAAAATGGAATTTTTACGAACCTTTTAAGATGCAATGGTATTTTTATAGTGGAAAAAAAGAGAGTAAAAACCACTTGAGTAATGTTCTTAGGTTTATAAAAAGATTACGAAAATATGGTAAAAATGCAGCACATCACGAAATTCGTATTTCATTAAATGATGAAGGAAAGCACGAAGAATATTTTTGGGGACTAGAGTTTCCTAAAGCTATTGAAACTTTATTTTACGGTTCATTTGAAGACCCCACTATTAAAATCAAAGAATTAGAAGGAATTGAAATTTAATTAGAAATTTATTTTTGTTTATAGATTTTGTAAAAATCACCTTGTAATAGGTTTAACCTCTTGTTTACGTTAGATTCATTGCTATTGTTCCTGTTTTTTACCACAATTTCATAGAGGGTTTTTTATCAAAGTTATTTTATTTTGTAGTAAATTGGTCTTCTGTTTTTATTATTTATGTTACAAATTTTATGATAGAATTTAAAAAAGAGTTAGGAAGAGAAAATGCGGCTAATTATATTATCCTATGTAATGAATTAAATTGCCCAGGCTTGCAAGAGAAATTTCCAAACCTAAATTTTGACGTACTTAGGCAACAAAAAAATTTAAAAATATTATGTCCATTTTTAAATGGAGTAGTAATGTTTGTGGATTTAGGTCATTTACCTTATCATAAAATAAAATCGAAACTTTGTAAGATAACGGCTGAAAATAAAAGCATGTTTTTTGATATGCATTTAGTAGTTTCAGAAGATTATTCTAACGAATCCTTAGATGCTGTTTTGTCTGGGATAGGGATTGGTTTATACGATATCGGTCTTTATAAAGAAAAGAAAGACCCTCAATTATTTCATATCACAGTTGATTATAAAAACGATTTTGATCTTCAAAAACTGAATTATTCAGTAATGACTCAAAATCATGTAATGAATTTGATAAATGCTCCAGGGAATAAAGCAAATGCTCCCATTCTAGCTGAAGCCACTAAATCTTCTGCCAAAGATTATGGATACTCTTGTCAATACTATGACGACAGTGCATTAGAGTCTATGAATATGGAGGCTGTAAGAACCGTAGGACGAGCGTGTAAGGAGTTTACGGGGATGCTGGAATTGGAATATAAACATCCTGATTTTAAAGAAAAACCGATTCTTTTGGTCGGTAAAGGAGTTACCTTCGATACTGGTGGACTTTCTCTCAAAGGAAGCCAAAATATGCATTTTATGAAATGCGACATGGGAGGAGGTGCTGCGGTTTTGGGAGCAGTAGAATTAATTGCCAAGTTAGGTTTGAAAACCCATGTGGTCGGATTGGTTCCTATGGCTCAGAATAGTGTAGCAGGAAACGCTGTATTGCCAGGAGACGTAATTACTTCCTATAGCGGCAAAACAATAGAGATAATTGACACTGATGCAGAAGGTCGACTGTTGTTGGCTGACGCAGTTAGTTATGGCAATAAAAAATATTCTCCACAAGTATTAATAGATATAGCAACTTTAACAGGAGCTGCGGTCAGAACTTTTGGGTATGAATGTGCAGCATTCTTTTCTGATAACGAAGAACTTTTTCAACAGTTTAATGGCTTAGGCAAAACGATAGGAGAGAGGATTTGGAGACTTCCTTTGTGGGAAGAATATGGTCGCGAAATGAATTCGGATATTGCCGACATTAAAAACCTAAGTGCTAAACCAATGGCTGGTGCTAGTACTGCGGCTAAATTCGTTGAATTTTTTACTGACGAACATCCAAAATGGGCTCACATTGATATTGCAGGAGTAGCTTTTGGGAATAACCCTTTCTCGAAAGATAAATCTGCAACAGGTTATGGTGTACGTTTGTTAGCGGATTGGATTGAAGAAAATTATTGTGTGTAAAATTGTTTTTGTACCTTTAAATAATTGATAGATAACTAAAATGTATTAA
Organism: uncultured Saprospiraceae bacterium; assembly: GCA_937922815.1. Classification (GTDB taxonomy): domain Bacteria; phylum Bacteroidota; class Bacteroidia; order Chitinophagales; family Saprospiraceae; genus CALAJP01. The sequence goes on along the minus strand of CALAJP010000193.1, from coordinate 37,644 downwards.
TTATGAAGTACTTAAATAGCTTGTTTTTTTTTGTTTAGTTGCTAATGCATTTGCACAAGAAATTCCTCAAATTGATTGGGATGCTTTGCAAGAATCTAAACCTTGGTTGCTAAGTGAACAATATTCGACGGTAGAAAAAGTCAAGCCTTCTTCCAAAAATGGATTACCTCAAGATGCCATCATTTTATTCGATGGTAGTACTCTCAATACATGGCAAACTCCGCAATTTCCTATAGTTGCTAGTATGGAACAATTTGAAGCTATTATTCCTCAATTGGATACTAGTTTTAGTGGTAATCCGATTGAATGGAAAATTGTTGACAATAGCGTTTTAGAAGTCGTTCCAGGAAAAGGTGCAATAGCAACAAAACAAAGCTTTGGGAATATTCAGTTACATATTGAATGGAAATCTCCAATAGATGAAGGCAAAAAAGGACAAAAATACAGCAATAGTGGTATATTTTTGATGGGTTTATATGAAATCCAAGTCCTCAACTCTTACCAAAACGACACTTATTCTAACGGACAAGCAGGGGCTATCTATAAACAGTACCCACCTATGGTAAATGCTTCTAAACCAGCAGGAGAGTGGCAATCTTATGATATAATATTCGAGGCTCCTATTTTTGACAATAAAGGTAAAATTGTTAAAAAACCTATTATAACAGCTATTCATAATGGAGTGTTGATACACCATGCTGTAAAACTAAATGGACCTACTACTTACATTGGGACGCCGTATATGATACCTCATGTATCCAAATTGCCAATTATCTTGCAAGACCATGGAGATAAAGTACAGTTTAGAAATATCTGGTTAAGAGAGATTTAAATTTATTCTTTTCACTCATTTTTTGAAACTATAAGCGGCATTATTCTGTAAGTATTACTATAACTTAGTATATCTATTTGATTAATCTCTTATATTTTATTGCTTTAAGTCGTATGTGATATCTACTATATACTTATGAACTGGATAACGAATTCCATATTATTTTCTATCCCCGAAAGGCATAAACAAAATACAGTTTCTCACCAGAAAGCTATATATTTTGTAGGGCTAAATTTCTTAGTTTTTACTCTAGGACTTATAGCTGGTTCTTATACGCACTTTTTTGCAGTAGAAGATCCTATGCATATTTTTACAGCTGCTATTTTAGCTCTTATCATAGGTTTTATTTTTACTAAAACAGGTAGCTTTTATATATGTGGAAACTTACAGGCACTTAATATCTATATGGCGACAATCGTTTTTGTACCTCAGGTTGGAGCTATATTTGCGGATGGAGTTTGGTGGATATTGGCCCCTCCTTTTATTGCTCTTTTCTTTAGTGGATTTCGTTCAGGATTTGCGTGGTTTTTCGTTGCTATAATATCTTCAATTGTACTTTTTTATGTCACTAATTTAAATCTTGAGTTCCACATTAATAGAATTCTGTTAGACCCTGAAGTTTATTTGATTAGCCAAGTATGCTTTTTTATTTTCCTTTTTGGAATCGGTTGTCTATTTTATTTTTCAAAGGAAAAAAGTTTTGAAGTTTTAGAAAACACTCTCATTACAGTAGAGGAGCAAAAAATAAAACTGAGAAAACAGTCCGATGAAATACTAGATTCATATCACGCATTGGAAGAGGCGAATAGAAACCTTGAACATAAAATTGACTATAGGGCAAAGCAACTATTAGAAGCAGAAAACTTATATCAGACCATCATACAATATCTAGATGTCGTAATTATAGAAACAAATATTCAAAATAAAATTTTACAAGTTAAAAACCACCATAATTCTTTTTTCTCCGAAGTAAAAACAGGAATTCCATTCAATCAATATTTTGAAGACGAAAGTGCTTTTATTGAATTAAAAAGCAATATCGTAAAATATGGTAAAGGAAAGCTAGAAACTAAACTTGTTGAAAACGAAAAATCGGATTGTTGGGGAATGATTTCAGGTGTTTCTTATACTAATGGGAATGTTGGCGTAAAAAAATTCATTTACCTTATATTAGATTTATCAGAAAGAAAGGAAATGGAGGAAAACCTATTAGAGGCTAACCGTAAAGCGATCAAGGCTCAACAGTCTGAAAGATCTTTTCTCGCTACGATGAGCCATGAAATAAGAACTCCTTTAAATGCTATTATTGGCATGACTACTTTACTGAAAGAACAAAATAAACAGCCTAACCAAGTGGAGTATTTTGACCTTTTAGAAAACTCTTCTAATATTTTATTAGGGCTGTTAACGGATATTTTAGATTTTGCTAAAATTAGTAGCGGAAATTTTGAATCTGAAACTTCTACTTTCAATCTAGTGAATGTTGTAAAAGAGGCTACTTTGGGCTTTCAAGGGCAGTGTAAAGTAAAGAATGTAGACCTCACGGTTAATTATGATAAGAAATTTGAGGGAATTACTGTAAGCGGAAACTTGACGGTATTCAATCAAATACTTATGAATTTAGTATCCAATTCGGTCAAATTTACTGAAAAAGGTTCTATCGATATCAATATTACTCAAGATGTGTTTAATGAAAAAAAGGCCTTTATTATTACCGTTAAAGATACTGGCATTGGCATCAAACCTTCTGATATTAACTCGGTATTCTTACCCTACGAACAGGTCAAACACAATATAGCAGGAGTTACAGGTACTGGCTTAGGTTTGCCGATTATCAAGCAACTCATTGAGATGTTAGAAGGATTTATAAGTGTAGAGTCCAAGTTTGGAGAAGGTTCTGTATTTACATTCTCAATTCCTCTAATGCAATCTCAAAGAGCCCCTGAAATAGTTGAAAAAACCAAAGAAAAGCCGTTGTCTGATTCCAAGTTGTTAGATAACGTATCACTAGAAGGTTTATCTGTCCTTGTGGTTGAAGATAATATTATGAATCAAAAGTATATCTCGTCTGTATTGCGTAAAATGAAAGTGAAGTTTGATATTGCTTCTGATGGTAGTGAAGGGGTAGAACAAGCCAAAAAGAAAAAGTACGATTTAATTTTTATGGATGTCCAAATGCCTGGTATTTCGGGTATCGAAGCGGCTAATATTATTAAAAGTACAGAAAATTTAAATAAAGGAACGCCTATTGTAGCCTTGACTGCTTCAGTATTGAAAGAAATTCAGCAAGATAGTTATAGCACAGGGATGGTCGATTTTATAACCAAACCTTATAAACCAAGCCAGCTAAAAGAAGTGTTGGTAAAATTTGCTATTTAACCTTTAATAGCAAAGAAGTTTCCGAAAATAAAAAGAGAGGATAGCAAACGCTATCCTCTCTTTTTGTATAAAGTGAATAAACCTTTTATTTTAAAATCAAATCACTTTTGCCTGCTAAAAATCCTTTATTGAAAACTTCAACTTTATAAGAACCTGGGTCTAATATTGCATTAGGTTTCCATTTTAGGCAAACATCTTTAACATCGTTTGCATATTCCTGAGCGATAGAAGCCGTATATCTTACTTCTTCGTTATTGTCATTATTGATAATAATTCCAGAACCCATATTTTCCATAGCCATCGTTACTCCTTGTGGTGAAATTAGGCGTACAAAATATTCTTCATTTCCTGGTTTTACAATTTCGTTTTTAGAGGTCTTGAAACAAACCTCGATAATGTCTACATTTTTAGCGTATCTTTTTTTAGCCAATTTTCCGTTAGATCTAGTTTTGTAACCTGTAACTTCCATCGCATTTAGTTTGATAACAGAAGCTTTAGTTACCTTATAAGAAAGATCTTTTTTGGTCGCTTCTAACTCTTGTTTTTCACTCATCAATACTGCTTTTTCCGTATTTAGAGATTCGTTTTTAGTAGTAGCATCCGTCAGATTAGTTTCCAGTTCTGCCTTCAATGTCTGCAACATATTGTTGTTTTCAGTCAAAGACATATTTTCGTTTTTCAAGGTATTGATTTGAGAAACATAAGTATCTACCAATCCTCTTAGTTGTGTCAATTCTTCTCTTGCTTTAGAAAGTTCCGATTTATTCGCTTTTCCACTTCTGATTAAGCTACTTATTTTTTTCTTTTGCTTAGCTAATTCTTCTTTTTGAGCATCTATCAAACCATTCAATTCTGTATTTGAGCCTTTCATTTCTTCTAACTCCGCTACTGCTTCATCATATCTCAAATTCAATTCTTCTTCTAGTTGTTTAGATTCATCCAATGACTGAGTGTAAGTATCAACTTCTTTACTTAATTGAATGTTTTTATATCCCAAAATTGCTACAAATAATAATAATGCAATGATGATACCTGTCATCATTTTACCCTTATTTCCTTCTGAATTACTCATAATTTAAATTTCTTTTGTTTTTTAAATTTTAGTGTCTTATAATAGTTTTAGCTAGTAAGTATATTTGTTGGTCGTAGAAAGATATTTCAACACGACAATAATACGTATTTACTAGTAAATTTTTTACTAAATTGTAAATCTTCGTTCAAAACGATGGTCATATCATAATTATTACTATTTGAAACCAATAATTTTATAGCTTTAACCTACAAAATAACATATAATAAAATAAAAATTACGTGCAATGGATATTAATAATTACATTAACCACATTCTTTTTTTTGATATAGAAACAGTTTCTGAATTTGCAACTTTCGAGGAAAATTCACCCGAAAAACAATTACTTTGGAAACTAAAATGTAGGTCATTATTAAGAAAAAGCATAGAAGAAATTTCTGATGAAGAAGCGGCTGCCGCTTACGAAGATAAAGCTGGAATCTTTGCCGAATTTGGGAAAGTAGTTTGCATCTCAGTTGGACTAGTGAATAACCATAAACTTAGAATAAAGTCATATTCCGATCATGACGAAAAGAAATTAATTACTGATTTTTTTGAATTATTAAACACTCGTTATAATGAGCCTTATAGTGAGGTTTATGGAAAACCTGGACCTGGAAAAAGCTTTTTATGTGGACATAATATCAAAGAATTTGATGCTCCGTATTTGTGTCGTCGAGCACTTGTCCACCAAATAAGGCATCCCGAAATTTTACAATTGGCAGGAAAAAAGCCTTGGGAAACAAAATTTCTATTGGATACCTTAGAAATGTGGAAATTCGGTGATGTGAAGAATTATACTGGACTGAAAGTTCTTACCGCTCTTTTTGGAATCCCTTCTCCCAAAGACGATATCGATGGTAGTGAAGTAGGAGGAGTCTATTGGAAGGAAGATGACCTAGCAAGAATTACTACTTATTGTGAAAAAGATGTGGTGGCTACCACACAAATTTTTCTAAAGTTGACCTATAATGAATTAATCGAGGATGAAAATATTTCTATTGTGAAATAATGGGGTAGGGATATTTTAAAATTGGTTTAATTACTGTTTATTACGCAATAGTTCCGAATAAGCAAAAAGTCAATCCTTTTCAATGGGGGAAGTTGAGAGATAGCACTTTAAACCTGCCAACTAAAATCCTCCATAATTACGTCCCAATGTTTGGGAATGTTGGCTTGGATGGATAGCGTTTCTTTTGTGAATGGGTGCATAAACTGCAAGGTGCGAGCATGTAACAATAGATAATGACAATTCCATCGTTGTTCAAACATTCGATTGTGGAAACGATCACCATATTTATAATCCCCTACTATGGGATGACTAATTTTATTCAAATGAATACGCAATTGATGCATCCGACCCGTTATGGGAGTCAGTTGAATCAAGCTATACCTAGAATTAGAATAGGGATGAACAGGAACTTCTACTGTCGTATTATTTAGGCTGACATACTCGGTGAGTGCATCTTTATAAACCTTAGTTTCAGGATTTTTAACGGGAGAAGAAATACTTCCTTCGGGTTGGGTAAAACCTCTAACAATTGCCAAATATTTTTTAATAATTTCATTGGCATCGAATAAGGATTGAAAAGGGGAAACGTATTCCTTCTTTTTTGAAAACATTAAAACCCCAGAAGTCTTGTAGTCTAACCGATGGATAGGGTGGGCAGTAAGACCTTTTTGTTTCTGTATTAATTGAACTAAAGAATCGCCTTTGATATTACGAGCATAATGAGAATGGTGAACCAAAACATTATTCGGTTTATTCACCACTAGTATATAATCGTCTTCGTATAAAACCTCAATTTGAATCACGTGAGTTTTTGTTGTTTGTCATCTATCGACTTAATTATATAAATGTTTGAAAATGAGACCCCGTAATAATTATATTGGGGGGAGATAAGTTTTATTAAAATATATAAGTCTTATTTCCGTCTAAGATAATCTTATCATCCAGCATCAGTTTTAAGGCATTAGCAAGTACTACCTTTTCGACATCTCTACCTGCCTGAGCCATTTGTTTTGGAGAATAGGTATGGTCGATAGGTATTACAGACTGTGCAATAATAGGACCTTCGTCCAAATCCGCAGTAACGAAATGCGAAGTCGCTCCAATGATTTTTACGCCACGGTCATAGGCTTGTCGATAAGGATTAGCACCTATAAAAGCGGGTAAAAAAGAATGGTGGATATTTATAATTTTATTATTGAATTTTTTGATGAAATTAGGGGTTAGTATTCGCATGTATTTAGCTAAAACAATGATGTCAGGTTGGTATTGTTCTATAATTTGAATGACTAAATTTTCGTGTTCTTCTCTCGAAAAATGTTTGTGATCTACAAAGTGATAAGGAATATCAAAACCTTTGACTAAATTTTTTAGTACTTTATGATTACTGATAACAGCTTTAATTTCGGCATTCATTTCATTAGCATACTGTCGTATCAACAAATCGCCAAGGCAATGAGATTCTTTAGTTGCTAGAACTACTATTCTCTTAGGTTCAGATTTTTTAATTACAACATTTGCGTTGAGAGGAAGTACATCTTGCAGTTTATTCTTTAAATCATCCATTGAGAATGTACCTTCGACTACTGTTCTCATAAAAAACATACTCGTATCGTGAGAAACAAATTCTCGATTCGCAACAATATTTAATCCATATTTGGTGATAGTTTCAGAAATGGTAAAAATTAATCCTTTTTGGTCGGTACATTTAATGAGAATGATATTCTTATTCGAATCTTGCATTTAGTCGATGTTTTTGCTTCTAATAATTATAGGAAATGCAAATATATAAATTAGAAAAATTAAATTTTTTATTTTTTTATTCAAAAAAGTTTGGACAATAAAAAAAGTATTACTAATTTTGCGTCGCCTTTAAGATAAAAGGGTTATTTAACTTCTTTTAAAGGTGGAGTGGGTGAGTGGCTGAAACCACCGGTTTGCTAAACCGACGTACTCTCAACGGGGTACCGCGGGTTCGAATCCCGCCTCCACCGCACTTAAAATATTTTCGGGGTGTAGCGCAGTCCGGTTAGCGCACCTGGTTTGGGACCAGGGGGTCGCAGGTTCGAATCCTGCCACCCCGACATAAACATTCAAAGACTTAAATCGAAAGATTTAAGTCTTTTGTTTTTTACGAAATACGTCAAGCTCATACTTTAATATTGATTTGTTATAGGAACAGTTTTTTAATCGGAAAATCGCCACTATCTTTGCCTTGGATTAAAATCACTTTTATAAAACCCTTTGTATGGCTCAAGCAGCAGGCATTATTGGTTCAGGAAGTTTCGGAACTGCAATCGCAAGGTTGATAGCTCTAAATAATGATGTATTGGTTTATACTCGTTCCGCGGATTTAGCAACGCAAATCAATGAAGAAAGGAGACATCTAGGGTATGAAATAGCCGATAATATTACTTTTACCGCTGACCCTCAATACCTGACAGACAAATGTCAACTTCTTTTCCCTATTATTCCATCGGACGTTTTCAGAGAAGTGATACGTAACTTTTCTCCTTTTCTAAAACCTAAACATTTTATTATTCATGGAACCAAGGGTTTTGATGTTAAGGACCAACCAGAATCTAAGTGGGTTGATGGAAATATAGAGCGAAAGGATATTTGTACGATGAGCCAAGTAATAAAAGAAGAAACAGACGTATTAAGAATTGGCTGTCTTTCGGGACCTAACTTAGCTTCTGAAATCCTTGAAGGTCAGCCAACAGCAACACTTATTGCTAGCAAGTATCGAGAAGTAATTAAAAAAGGACAACTAGTGCTCGCTTCTAAGAAATTTCATGTTTTTGGTTCTTATGATATGTTAGGAGCAGAGCTGGCTGGGGCATTAAAAAATGCGATTGCTTTAGGTTCTGGAATGCTGACGGGAGCTGGGTTGGGAAAAAACATACAAGCTATGCTTGTTACTCGAGGTTTAGTCGAAATGATTACCCTGGGAAAGGCAATGGGAACTAATAGTATCGCTTTTTTGGGAACTGCTGGCATCGGGGACTTGATAGCTACTGCAACAAGTGAAAAAAGTAGAAACTTCACTTTCGGTAAACGAATGGCAGAGTTAAAAGATTTTGATAAAGTCAGAGAGGAAATGGCAGAGTTAGCCGAAGGAATACGAACCATACAAATTATAAAAGTATTGATAAAACATTATAAAGTACATTGCCCAATAATGGACGTTATTTATGATGTATTATTAAAAGGAGCTGATTTAGAAAAATCGTTGTCTTATTTGATGAGGTATCCTTATGATGTAGATGTAGATTTTTTATAGTTGTTAAAGAAAGTAGGAATTTAACCTTTTTAAAAAAATACCTATTTTTGTTTTCCGTTTAGTAAATAGACTAATAGAATTATAGTTCAAAAATATTTTGATTGACTAAAGTGCTTTATGAAAAAAGTAAATAAAAAGAATTTAGGGTTAGGTGTTCGAGCATTATTAACGCCCCAAAAAGTAGAAGAAGTAATAAGCAAAGAACCTGAAAACTTTGAAAGAGAATATTCTAATCAAATTGCATCGTTAAAGCTTTCTTTAATAGAAAGAAATATGGAGCAACCTAGAATTGCTTTTGACGAAGATAAACTAACAGAGCTTTCTCAGTCTATAAAAACACATGGTCTTATTCAGCCCATTACAGTCAGAAGAATGAGTGCTGAATCGTATCAGATTATTTCGGGTGAACGTAGGTGGAGAGCTGCTCAATTAGCTGAATTAGAAACGATTCCTTGCTATATTAGGACAGCAGAATCGCACGAAGTATTAGAATTGGCGTTGATAGAAAATATACAAAGACAAGATTTAAACCCAATTGAAATTGCAACTTCTTATCAACGATTAATTGATGAATGTGATTTGACTCAAGAAAAATTGTCACCACGGGTGGGTAAAAAAAGGTCTACTATTTCTAATTACTTAAGTATTTTGAAATTGCCTCCTCAAATCCAAACTGCGGTAAAAACACAAGAAATTTCGATGGGACATGCTCGCGAATTGACAAGAGTTGATGATGTTGCGGTGCAATTATCTTTTTTCAAACAAACGATTGAACAAAGTTTGTCAGTTCGTAAACTTGAAGACTTAGTACGTAATTTTAAAAATGGAATATCTGCTAAACCTGCTGCTGAAAACACCTATAACCCTGAAATTGTTGCTGCTCAAAATAACCTAAAATCAATTTTTGGAACAAAAGTCAATCTAAAAAGAAATGATAAAGGGAAGGGTCAAATTGTAATTAATTTCGGTAATGATGGAGAATTGAATCGAATTTTGGAATTAATGGACCATATTAAAGAAGATTAATGGCAAGAAAAATATTAGTATCTTTTATACTGTTATTATGCTCCATGTTCTTGGGCCAAGAAGCCGTATGTCAGAGTAGTGATAGCTTAGAGGTGGTGAAAACTAAAAAGAAATTTAAGCCTATTCCCCGAAAAGCGGCTTTGTTTGGTATTTTCCCTGGAGGAGGGCAGATTTACAATCGTAGATACTGGAAACTGCCCATTGTTTATGGAGGCATAGCCGCAGGAATATACTTCATAGATAGAAACACAGATTTATATAATTTGTACAATAACGCTTATATAGATTTGCTAGAAGGGGTAGAGATTGAGACTATTATTGAAGAAACAGGGTTGCCATCTTCAACTATTACCGAAACTACATTAAATTCAAGGAGAAACAGGTTTAATAAACAAAGACAAGTGAGTTGGATATACTTGTCAATAGGCTATATATTTACAATAATAGAAGCCTATGTAGATGCTCATCTTCTTGAGTTTGAAATATCTGATGATTTGACAATGAACATCAGCCCTAGTTTACAACAGCAAAACACTACACCTATAGGAGGTTTAAGCCTTCGTATTAATGTATCAGAGAATAAAACCTCACGCCAAAATATTCAACCAATCTGGCCATAACCATAGTCGCGAAAAAATATTTCAAATTAGACAGTATTTCAAATGAAACTTATAAAACTGTTAGCTATTTTGTTAACACTTACAACTGTGTTTGAATCTTGCTACATTGTAATATCTCGTCGAATGAGTTCATGGATGGAGAGAAATTCTAATTACTTAATTAGGCAATCTGGGTTTCCTGATAAAATATATCACGAATACGATTCCACACAACAAGATTCGATTACAATACTAATTTACAAAAAGAATAGGATTAAAAAATTTGACCCTATGTTTAAAAGTAAAACAACTAAGCAAGAACTAGACAGCTTAAACCATTTAATTTTAGACTCTTCTATGATAAGAGAAATTTATGGAGAACGCCCGAGTGAGCTATTAAAGGAATGGAGAACCTATGAGTTTGGGTTTAATTCAGAACAAAAAATTATTCTTACGGGATACACAGGGCTATAGAGCTAATATTATAATATGGTTAATAAGTTTAAAAGACATTTTTGTAAAATACAGGATTGAATTAGGGGTGGATGGACTTTAGAATAGGGTGTACTACAAAAAAATGAAAAGGAATAGGGACAAGGTTATAGTAATTGGCTCTATTTGGGCTCGAAAATAAGTAAAACATTTGTAATACAACTTGCTTGAAACAAAAAAATAAGGCGTTTCGATTCCAAATAAAAAAAGTATCTCAATTTCCCTAAAAATTACTTATTCTTAATGCTTTATTTTCGCAAAAGGCTTGTTATATTTGCGTTTTTAAGCCTTATATTAGGCTTCTTTCCTATTTGAAATTTAAATAATAACAACGCATATATGTTAAGTGTTAATGATATAAGCCTACAGTTTGGCAAACGTGTTCTTTTTGATGAAGTAAATATCAGTTTCGGAGATGGGAATTGTTATGGAATTATTGGAGCGAACGGTGCTGGTAAATCAACTTTTTTGAAAATCCTTTCTGGTGAAATTGAAGCCAATCAAGGTCATGTTAGTCTAGAACCAGGAAAAAGAATGGCGGTTTTAAGCCAAAACCACTTTGCGTATAATGAATTTACAGCCTTGGATACGGTGATAATGGGACATAAAAAAATGTACGATATCATGGTTGAAAAGAACGCCATCTATATGGATCCAGATGCTACAGAAGCAGATGGAATGAAAGCGGCTGAATTAGAACAAGAATATGGAGAAATGGGCGGATGGAATGCCGAAACGGATTCTGCTACCTTATTGAGCCATTTGGGATTGAAAGAATCTGAACATTACAAGTTAATGAAAGATTTGACAGGTAACCAAAGGGTTAAGGTCTTGTTAGCACAAGTATTGTTTGGTAATCCAGATATCGTTTTACTCGATGAGCCTACCAATGACTTGGATGCAGAAACAGTAACATGGTTGGCGGATTTCTTAGCAGATTTCAAAAACACAGTAATTGTTGTTTCGCATGACCGTTATTTCCTAGATATGGTTTGTACGCATATCGTGGATATTGACTATAAAAAAGTTAAACAATACTCAGGTAACTATACGTTCTGGTACGAATCAAGTCAGTTGATGAGTAAGCAAATGGCGGATAAAAATAAGAAAACAGACCAAAAGCGTAAAGAGTTGATGGAGTTTATTCAACGTTTCTCTGCGAATGCTTCTAAATCAAAACAAGCTACTTCTCGTAAAAAAGCATTAGAAAAGCTTAAAATAGAAAACATACAGCCTTCTTCAAGAAAATATCCTTATATCGCTTTCAAACCAGAAAGAGAACCTGGTGACCAAATCTTGAAAGTTACAGGCTTAACGAAAAGAGATTCTGAAGGAAAAGTCCTTTTTCAAAATGTGGACTTGATGTACAATAAAAAAGATAAAATTGCCCTTTATTCTAAAGATCCAAATGTAGTAACATCATTCTTTGAAGTTATTTCTGGAGAACAACAAGCCGATGGCGGCAGTATCGAATGGGGACAAACAATAACTTCGGCTTATTTGCCCAATGACAATGGAGAATATTTCTCTGGAGACCAAGATGTCAATTTAGTAGATTGGTTGCGTGAATATTCTGAAGAAAAAGACGAACAATTTATTCGAGGATTTTTGGGTAGAATGTTGTTTTCGGGAGAAGAAGTAATGAAAAAATCATCGGTACTTTCGGGAGGTGAAAAAGTAAGATGTATGCTTTCTAAACTAATGTTAGCAAACCCTAACTTCTTAGTATTAGATGAACCAACCAATCACTTGGATTTGGAGTCAATTACGGCTTTGAATAATGGGTTGAGTGATTTTGGTTATAATTTGATGATGTATTCTCATGACCACGAATTGATGAATACGGTTTGTAATCGAATTGTTGAAATTACGCCTAATGGTGTTATTGATAAATTGATGTCTTGGAACGATTATTTGAAATCTGAAGACGTAAAAGCACAAAGAGAGGCATTGTACGCAAAATAATATGCTTCACTTTGTGACAAATTCTTATAAAAGAAGTCTTTATAGATAATTACGAATCACAGATTTTGAAAAAACTACTATTAAAATTTATATAAAATGGGAGAATCTTCTATGCTTAAGTCAATAATGTATGTTGTTTTTGCATCATTAGTTGTTGTAGCCGGAGTATTAGTAGTTAAAAACACCAACTTACTGAGCAAAGCAGGTTCTCTTACGGTCATCCCTAAAAAAGTTGATGTACTCTACCAAGATGCTACTTTTCAACCCAATTTGGATGATAAAAATATGCTTGCCGTCTTGCAAAACCCATTTCGTTACGAAAAGGAATTCAATGCAATGGTCGAAGATTATAATCTTAACGTATTGCTTCATTTGGGAAACCGAATGGGCTTAAGCGATTCTTTAAGAAACCATTTGTCGTTAGCTTATGCCCATCATCATGAGAATTTAACGGCTATGATTTATAAAGATTTTACGGCTTTGAAAGACGGGGGTTCTGCTGACGTAGCATCGTGGTACGAACAATATGCTAGCGAAGCGGTAGAACATTTTAATGAAGTAATGAGTAGGTATATTTGTTTCATGGTTAGCAAAACGATAACCGATGCTATAGAAACAGATAACGGTTCTTTTATGGCTGCGGGAACTAAGGTAGAAACACCTTGTGGAATTGCTTTTTCGGAAGCTCTTCAACCTACCGTTCAACGCTTAACTAAAATGGCTGCCATCGAAGATTTTGGTCGTTCTCGAAATTTAATGCAAGAAAAAATAGAAACGGCTATTTCTGAACTTGCCGTTTTCGAAGTGAGAGACAAAAAAGGAATTACGAAAAAGAACGATACTAAAGTATGGCGTTATTCTGTTTCTTCGACAGATATTGATATTTCTGCCATCAGTTATTTGAAAATAGGTTTTGATTTAAAATCTTTTTTCGAAATAAAAATTTATCCTAAAAGTCAATCTATTTTGGTTACACTTCCCGAGCCAGAAATTTTATCCCATGAAGTTTTTCCTAAAATCGAAAAATTATCTATTGGTTGGATGAGAGAAATTAGTGAAGAAGATTTTAATGAAAATTTAAATTTATTGAGAAAGGCATTTCTGAAAGATGCTAAAGACGATTTAGTTTTCGATAAAGCCAAAGAACAAGCCAAAGATTTAGTTGCATTAATGCTTGACCCTGTTATTGCTTCCTTGAATGCCAATTACAAATTAGTTGTCCGTTTTCAAGAGCCTAAAGAATCTTTCGCCAGAAGGTAGTAACTATAGAGTAAAAAATATTTTAACTTTAAAACAAAACCCCAATGAAATTATTTTCATTGGGGTTTTTGAATACTAAACCATTGGCAAAATGGTCATAACTTTACATTCTAATCCTTAGAATGTTTCTACACCTGAAAAGTGGAAACTAGATTCAATAGCAGCATTTTCATCACTATCAGAACCATGAACAGCATTTTCGCCTATGCTTCTTGCGTATTTAGCACGGATAGTTCCTTCTGCCGCATCAGCTGGATTAGTAGTACCGATAAGGGTACGGAAATCGGCAACTGCGTTTTCTTTTTCTAATACAGCAGCTACGATAGGACCAGAAGACATAAATTCAACTAATTCACCATAAAAAGGTCTTTCTTTATGAATGGCATAAAATTCGCCTGCTTTAACAGAAGAAAGTTGAGTCAACTTCATAGCTACGATTTTAAACCCTGCATTTGTTATATCATGAATGATGTTACCTATGTGACCATCTTGGACAGCATCAGGTTTAATCATTGTAAATGTTCTGTTATTACTCATTACTTTAAAACGTTTTAATTTTTTGTTAAAAAAATAGAAAATGATATTTATGAAACTTATAAAAATCTAATATATTTGGAGCTTTTAGTAAAAGTCCTTCAATTATATTGAATTTTTAAATATTGTTAAGCCTCAAGCGAACAAAAATACTATATCGGTATAAATAATTCAAATGAAATATTGATTATTCAGAATTCTGATTAACTAGCATAGCTTTTGATATTTAAAAATTAATGTTTTTGAATAAAATTCGAAATTATATATCCATAAAATGAATAAATCTCTGTTAGACCAAAAACACGTCGATACATTAAAAAGTATCTTATTAGAACCCAAAAAAATCATCATTACAAGTCATCGTAACCCTGATGGTGATGCAATTGGATCTTCTTTAGGATTATATTTAGCACTACGAGAGTTGGGGCATGAAATAATGATGACACTACCATCGGAACAACCAAGTGTTTTTGAATGGATGGCAAGTGGAAGCGAGATTAAAATCTATGATAACGAAGCAGAGGAGATAGAGGCATTTGCAAAAAAATGCGACTTGGCTTTTTGTTTAGATTTTAATAACTTAGATAGAATTGACAAATTGGGAGATGTACTGAAAAGGAACAAGATTCCAATGGTTATGATAGACCACCATATTGCTCCAAAAGATTTTGCAGAATACATATTCTCTGTCGATACGGCTAGTTCTACTTGCGAATTGGTTTATGAATTTTTGGTAATGATGGACTGGGAAAACTATATATCTAAAGATGTGGCTACTTCTATTTATACAGGTTTGGTCACGGATACGGGGTCTTTCAAATTTTCGACCAGCCCAAGAGTCTTTAGAATTGTGGCGGATTTGATAGAAAGAGGTGTCGATGACAATAAAGTTCAGAATCTAATTTTTAATAGTTTACCCACCAAAAGTATAAAATTATTGGGGCACTGTTTGGCTAACCGAATGGAATTGTTACCTGAATACAGGACGGGGATTATTTATCTGACGAAGCAAGATTATGAAGATTTTGATATTCAGCGAGGAGATACTGAAGGCATTGTGAATTACCTTTTGAAGATGAAAGATATTGTTTTTGCGGCCTTTATTGCCGAGCAACCTAAAATTGTAAAGTTGTCATTACGAAGTAAAGGAGACTTTTCGGTAGAAAATATAGCGAAATCTTATTTTCGGGGTGGAGGACATAAAAATGCTTCAGGAGGAGCCTCTTTTCAGCCCTTGAGTTCCACGCTAAAGAAATTTAAAGAAATTCTACCTGTTTATAAAGAAGAATTATTACGGGTCAAATAACCATAAAAAAGGCTTTTGTATTCAATATGAAAGCCTTTTTTATTCATGTCTTAAACTTTCAATTGGATCCATTCTTGCCGCTTTCATTGCAGGATATAAACCAGAAATAATCCCTACAAAAAAACAAATAATAAACCCAATAGTTGCCCACAACCACGGCATGAGGAAATTACCTCCGATTAGTAATACTACAATATTCCCTATCAAGATACCACCCAAAATACCCAACAGACCGCCCAGTTGACAAATGCAAACCGCTTCGGTAAGAAACTGAATGAGGATATTTTTTTTGGTGGCTCCTAATGCTTTGCTGACCCCGATTTCTTTGGTTCGTTCGGTTACGGTAACCATCATAATATTCATTAGTCCAATAGAAGCACTGATTAAGGTTAGAAAGCCAATCGCTAAGGCTGCCATTCGCAAAGCGATGGTGTTGTCACGAAGAAGTCCCTCCATTCCAGCATCTTTGACAATTTTGAAATCGTTACTTTGACCAATCCTCAATCCTCTAATATTTCTAAAAACACCTATCGTTTTGTTTTCAAGTTCTGCTAAATCACTATTGATGTCCTTTGGTGCTAATGAAACATCATAGTTAGAATTTGAAGTTGCAAATACAGATTTAGCATTTGATAAAGGAACCCAAACTAGGTTGTCTTGACTTCTACCTATTGTATTTCCTTTAGATTTCAGTACGCCTATGATTCTAAATTTGTGATTATCAACATTAATTAGCTTATTGATGGCTTTTTCTGAAATGCCATCAAATAACTTTTTTACAATATCTGCTCCTACTACGGCGTTCCAAGCTCCATTTGTGGTTTCTTGAACAGAGAAATTTCGCCCCTGTTCTAATTCAAATTTTTGAAGTGTAGCATAGTGTTTATCTACGCCAATGACCCTAACATTCGGATTTGTTTTTTGATCTTTATATTTTACGGTCCCCCTGCTGTTGGCGAGTAAGCTAATGCTTACGTAGTTATTTTTATCTAATTCTTTTTGTAATTGATAGGCTTGTAAGAAGCGAATATTGGGACCTTTCTTTTCGTCAGAACGATTAAATCCAGTGCCCGTTGGTTTGATAACAATCGAATTTCCACCGATTCGAGAAAAATTATCGGTTAACGAAAATATAGTGACATCAATAGCTGTCAGAATACCGATTAGTGCTGCCAATCCGAGGGCTATAATGAATAGCGTTAGGGTAGACCGAACTACATTAGCTCTAAGGCTTCGCAAAGCTTGAATAATGTTATCTATAAAATTCATTTGTTTTTAATTTGAGAATGCTAAACTAGGAGTATTTCATCGGATAGCCTCAAAAAAATCGTTCAAATGAGCTTTTGTATAGATAAAAGAATGTTTTAGTCTATTTCTTCGTAATCCGTAAACCCAATTTCGTCATCTTTGGAAGTCTCTTTAGGGCTTTTTAGTTGTTTTTGGTAGGAATAATATCGATACCCAAAATATAGAACAATGATCCAAAATATATACTTCAAGTCAATTCAAATTTAAGGGTTTATAATAAAAATCGCTTGTAAAGATAACATTTTCAATTTTCTTGAACGGTATTTTCCCGATTCCTCCATATTTAAATGCCGACGGAAAATAAACAGAATCATTGGTTTTGGTCAGCCTCAAATCAAAATCACCAATAGCCTTGAATCCGAAGGCTTCATACCAAATTTCGATTTTTCTACCTAAAATATTAAAGTTAGTTTTATCAAAATAAGTTATCAGTTCTCTTATGATGGCTGCATTCTTATCGTCTTGGTATTTGGGTTTTACTTTAATTTTTACAGCATAACAATTAACGTTGCTATAGGTATCGGAAATTAAGGAGTAATTATAATATTTTTGCATTGATTTACTAAAAATTCTCGTTTTTTTACCTACTACAGGCAAATTGATGGGTTGTCCAGGAGCAAAAATTAATAGTTTTAGATTATCAATATATCGGTCTACCATAGATGAATTTTGATGATTTTCAGTACGGTTACTTTTACAATAAAGTTCATTACTATTCATAAATAATTCCGCAAATACCTTCTGAGAAAGAAATCGATTTTCGCCATCTTTTTTTTCTATATTTCCTTCTTTATCGTTTTTAGTAATTTCTAAACGAAAACAATTTGGTTTGGTAGCAGGTACTTGTTGGGTGGAAACATATTGATTGCCAATTGTTTTGCCTTTTTTGTTTAGATATTCGATATGGTGATCCGCATGATGTTCGTTGACTCGCAGTCTTCGAAAAGCTTCATAAAAGGTAGTGTCATTTCTCATGACATCAATCATTTCATCAATATTCAGACTCCCCGAAGCCGTAACAACTATCGAATCTAAATCGAATAAACCGCCTATATCAAAATCAAATTCTTCTTGTGCGAATAGATTAGAAGCAAAAAAATATATCTTAAATAAAAAAAGGTATTTAAGCAGGTTCGCCATATAAATCAAATTCTACAGCGTCAATAATTTTGATGTCCATCATATCACCAATACGGCAATAAAATTTTGTAGCATCAATGATTACTTCGTTATCTACTTCAGGAGAATCGTATTCGGTACGACCATAATAATTTTCGCCCTCTTTCCTGTCTATTAATACTTTAAGAACAGCATCAATTTTGTCTTCATTTTTGGATAAAGAAATTTCTCTTTGAATATCCATAATGCCTTGAGCACGTTCCTTTTTTATTTCATCAACAACATCATCCGCCAATTCGTGAGCAATTGTGTTTTCTTCGTGAGAATATTGAAAAACGCCCACTCGTTCAAACTCCATTTCAGAAACAAATTCACACAAATCTTGGTATTCTTCCTCTGTTTCTCCAGGAAAACCAACCAAAAGGGTAGTACGGATAGCTATTTCGGGAACAATTTTTCTAGCTTGGTTGATTAAGTCTCTCGTTTCTTCTTGTGTTATTTGCCTCCTCATTCTTTTCAGTACATCGTCATTCGCATGTTGCAAAGGAATGTCAAGATAATTACAGATTTTAGGTTCATCTCTCATCGTTTCTAAAACATCCATCGGAAATTTTGAAGGATAAGCATAATGTAATCGTATCCATTCAATACCTTCAACTTTACACAACTCTTTTAGTAATCGAGATAACGACCTTTCTTTATAAATATCTAACCCGTAATAAGTCAACTCTTGTGCGATAAGCATCAATTCTTTAACGCCTTTCTTCGCCAAACCTTCTGCTTGTTTTATCAATGCTTCGATAGGTTGAGAAATGTGTTTACCTCTCATTAAGGGAATCGCACAAAACGAACAAGTACGACTACATCCCTCCGAAATTTTCAAATACGCATAATGTTGTGGAGTCGTAACAAAACGATTTCCAATTAATTCGTGCTTATAATCAGCTTGAAATTTATGTAAAAGAGCAGGTAGTTCTAATGTCCCAAAATAATCATCTACTTCTGGAATTTCTTGTTCAAGGTCGTTTTTGTATCGTTCCGAAAGACAACCCGTGACGTAAAGTTTTTCAATTTCACCAGCTTTTTTTCTATCGGCTTGTTCCAGAATGGTGTTAACAGATTCTTCTTTAGCTAAATCAATAAAACCGCAGGTATTTACGATTACGACAGGTGCATTCGAGTTATCTTCTTCATGAACTGCCTCAATTCCATTGCCATTAAGTTGGGTAAGAATGTTCTCCGAATCAACCAAGTTTTTAGAGCAACCAAGGGTAATAACGTTTACTTTTTTCGTTTCGAAAGTACGAGTTTTCATACTGATTTTTACTGTTTAGAAGTTTTAGAACCGCAAAGATATACTATTTAGAGATATTATATTCTAAAACTCAATTTTGGTTTATGTCCTGTTTGATGAATTGGTCTTAGATGAAATAGATTCTTTATTTCAAATTCCTCTCGAATGTTAAATTAATAATGCTGTGCTGCGATAAATCTTAAAAATATAGGATTATTTTATTCGATTTTATCAATAAAACCCATTCATTTTTAAGATATTTGCAAAGCGTAATCGTTGTTACGTATCATATATTTATATTAAGCAGATGAAGGATTCAATAATATCAAATTTATCCAAAGACAGAATTTTAGTATTAGATGGAGCGATGGGGACTATGATCCAGCGACATATGTTTGAAGAAGCAGACTATCGTGGCGAAATATTAAAAGACCATCATATTGATATAAAAGGAAATTCAGATATTTTATCTCTTACCCAACCAGATACTATTCAAAGTATTCATGAAGAATACTTGTTGGCGGGTGCTGATATTGTAGAAACAAATACGTTTAGTGGAACAAAAATTGCTCAAGCGGATTACGAATTAGAGCATTTGGCGTATAGGATTAATTATGAGTCTGCCCAATTAGCTAAAAGGGCAACTGAAAAATACTCTACTCCTGACAAACCAAGGTTTGTCGCAGGAGCTATTGGCCCAACAAACCGTACTGCCTCTCTAAGTCCCGATGTAAACGACCCTGGATATAGAGCCGTCACTTTTGACGAATTAGAGGATGCTTATTACGAACAAGCAAAAGGCTTGGTAGATGGAGGTGTGGATCTTTTTCTAATTGAGACGATTTTTGACACCCTAAATGCTAAAGCTGCATTAGCTGCCATCAGTAAATTGCATGAAGACATTGGTCGTGAATTACCAATTATGGTTTCGGGAACGATAACCGATGCTAGTGGAAGAACATTAAGTGGACAAACAGTAGAAGCTTTTTTTATTTCGCTTTCTCATTTACCTCTTTTTTCAATTGGGTTAAATTGTGCTTTAGGAGCTAAAGAGATGAGGCCTCATTTGATTAGTTTATCCAAAATTGCAAATTGTAATATTTCAGCTTATCCAAATGCTGGTTTGCCTAACGAAATGGGAGAATATGACCAGATGGCAAGTGAAATGAAAGATTATATCCGCGAATTTGCGGATGCTGGTTTGGTGAATATTGTTGGTGGTTGTTGTGGAACTACACCAGACCATATCAGAGCCATGGCCGAAGCCGTAAAAGGATTGCCTACTCGGGAAATTCCAGCAGCTATTCCTTATAGTACCTATTCTGGTTTAGAACCTTTAATTGTTACGCCCAATACAAATTTTATTAATGTAGGAGAACGTACGAATGTTACAGGTTCTGCAAAGTTTTCAAGGCTTATTAAAAATGAGCTTTATGAGGAAGCATTAGAAGTAGCAAGGCAACAAGTGGAAGCTGGGGCACAAGTAATTGATGTCAATATGGACGAAGGCTTATTGGAATCGAAGGAGGTGATGGTCAGATTCTTGAACCTGATGATGGCCGAACCTGATATCGCCAAGCTACCAATAATGATTGATTCTTCAAAATTTGATATTATTGAAGCAGGTTTGCAATGTGTACAAGGAAAATGTATTGTAAATTCCATATCTATGAAAGAAGGCGTTGAAGCCTTCAAGGAACAAGCTAAGATTGTTAAAAAATATGGTGCAGCTACGGTTGTAATGGCATTTGACGAAAAAGGTCAAGCTGAAACTATTGAAAGAAAAGTAGATATCTGCAAAAGAGCTTATGACATATTGGTAAACGAAATTAATTTCAATCCTAATGACATTATTTTTGACCCTAATATCTTTGCTGTTGCCACAGGAATAGAAGAACATAACGAATATGCAATTAATTTCATTGAAGCCACACGACAAATTAAAGCTCTTTGCCCAGGTGCCAAAGTAAGTGGAGGAGTAAGTAATATTTCTTTTTCTTTTCGAGGGAATAATACGGTTCGTGAGGCTATGCATTCTTCGTTTTTATATCACTCTATTAAGGCGGGTATGGATATGGGAATTGTCAATGCAGGTATGATTGAAGTTTACGAAGATATTCCAAAGGATTTATTAACCTTAGTAGAGGATGTTTTATTTAATAGAACTGAAAATGCCACTGAGGCTTTAACTACTTATGCTGAAAATGTTCGTAGCAAAGGGAAGGTTAAAAAGAAAGACCTTTCATGGAGAGAAAAGGATTTGCAAGGTAGAATTACACATTCCCTAGTGAAAGGAATTACCGAATTTATCATTGAAGATACGGAAGAAGCGAGGCTTCAAGTTGATAACCCTTTGAATGTGATTGAAGGTAACTTGATGACAGGAATGAGTGTAGTTGGTGACCTTTTTGGAGCTGGAAAAATGTTCTTGCCTCAGGTGGTGAAAAGTGCTCGTGTAATGAAACAAGCAGTCGCTCATTTAACTCCTTATATTGAAGCTCAAAAAGCAAAATCGGGCTCGACTGCTAAGGGTAAAATTCTATTGGCAACCGTAAAAGGTGATGTGCACGATATCGGAAAAAATATCGTGGGCGTAGTGTTAGCTTGTAATAATTATGAAATCATAGATTTGGGTGTTATGGTTCCTGCTAATAAAATTATTGAAACTGCCATCGCCGAAAAAGTTGATATTATTGGTTTGAGTGGCTTAATTACTCCGTCTCTAGACGAAATGGTTCATGTGGCGAAAGAAATGGAACGGTTGAAAATGAAAATGCCATTATTGATAGGAGGTGCTACAACTTCAAAAACGCACACTGCTCTTAAGATAGAACCTCAATATTCAGGACCTGTAGTTCATGTTCTAGATGCTTCTAAAAGTGTAAATGTTGCTAGTAATTTATTGTCTGATAATGATGAAACTAGAAATACTTTTATCAATGAAGTTAAAGATTTGTATGAATTAACGAGAAAACAGCGGGCTAATATGAAAACTCGCAAAACTTATTTGCCGTTCTCTGTAGCTCAAAAAAATACGTTCAAGATTGATTGGTCTAATTTTGTTGCGGACAAACCCAAACAATTAGGCGTTCACACATTCAATTTAGATTTGAACGAATTGGTTAAGTTCATTGATTGGACTCCGTTCTTTATGTCTTGGCAGTTAGCAGGAAAGTATCCTGATATTCTAAAAGATGAAATAGTAGGAGAGGAGGCAACCAAATTATTAGCAGATGCTAAAAAAATGATTAAAAATATTATTAAAGAAGAATGGTTAACCGCTCAATCCGTAATAGGTTTGTTTGAAGCGAATGCCGAAGACGATGATATATTGATAAAAACGGATACAGGAACCATAAAAACCCACCATCTTCGTCAACAAGTAAAGAAAGCTGCGGGGCGTCCGAATATGTGTTTGTCAGATTTCATTGCTCCTTCGAAAACGAAAAAACAAGATTATATAGGTGCATTTGCGGTTACCGCAGGAATAGGAATCGAAAAACATGTGAAACGATTCGAAGAAAATAACCAAGATTTTGAAGCAATTCTATTAAAATCGTTAGCAGATAGGTTTGCAGAAGCAGCCGCGGAGTATATGCATTTTGAAGTACGTACCAAATATTGGGGATATAGCGAGGAGAAAGTAAATAATAATGAATTCATCAACGAAAACTATAGAGGAATACGCCCTGCACCAGGCTATCCCGCCTGTCCTGACCATACAGAAAAAGAAATACTTTGGGATTTACTTTCAGTCGAAAAACATACAGGTATTAAGTTGACAGAATCTTATGCCATGTATCCAGCGGCATCGGTTAGTGGTTGGTATTTTGCAAATCCCGAGGCGAAGTATTTTGGTTTAGGAAAAATAGGAAAAGACCAAGTAGTTAATTATTCAAACCGTAAAGAAATGGAAATTACAGAAACGGAACGTTGGTTGACACCTGTTTTGAATTATGATATTTAACTTTGATTAAAAAATTGAAAAATGAAGGCTTTTTTATTCGATATGGATGGTACTATGATTGACAATATGATGGTACATCACACTGCTTGGCAACAACATTTGTCAGATTTGGGTTTAGAAATGACGTTGGAAGAAGTGATGGAGAAAATTCATGGAGTGAATCAAGAAATACTAAAAAATTTATTCGGAGATAAATACTCTGATGAGGAACGAAAAGAACTAGCGTTTCAGAAAGAGGAAAAATATAGAACTGTTTTCAAAGGAAAAGTTGAATTATTGGCTGGGCTACAGACTTTTTTGGATGCTGCTAAAGCTAAAAATATCCCTATGGCAATAGGTACTGCGGCTCCGAAAGGAAACGTGGATTTTGTTTTTTCAGAAATAGACATTGCTCCTTATTTTAAAGGTGTTGTCCATGCCGGAGATGTAGAAAACGGTAAGCCACACCCTGAAGTTTTTCTCAAGGCAGCTAAATTAATAGATATTGATCCTTCGGAATGTATTGTTTTTGAAGATTCTCCAACAGGTGCTAAAGCTGCCGCCAATGCAGGTGCTAAAACTGTTGTGATTTTGACAACACACAAAGAAAGCGATTTTGAAAACATTGAAAATATTATTAAATTCATTCCCAATTACGAACAATTAACTATCGAAGAATTAATTAAACACTGATAGAGATTATTATAAATGAATTTGTATGGATTAGAAATGTTTTTTTACCTCACTCTTTGTCAAGTACTCATCTTAATACCTATGGGTATTAAATTCAGTACTTTCTTTGATTGAAATAAAAATTCATGTTTTTTTCTCGCATATAATCCAATTCGTAATAACCTCTAATAACTTTTATAAAAATTGAGAATGAGATACTTTGGGGTTTTTATTTTATATATCTGTAGTATTTTACCTACGGTTGTTGTTGCACAAGAGGTAAGTATCAAAGCTAAAGCACCTAAATTGGTGAAAACATACAAGCCTTTTGAGTTTAGTATTATAATCGAAAATGCGGAGGAAGTAGATTTTCCTGAAATGCCTTCACTAAAAGGACTAAAGGTCGTTGCTGGACCCATGCAATCTACTTCGATGTCCTTCATTAATGGCGAAAAATCTTCGACTAAATCATTAAGATATCAATTGTTGGCTACGGAAGCGATGAATATTAATGTACCGAGCTTGTTTATTGTTTTCGAAAATGAAGAATATATTACAGACCCTTTCACAATAGTTGTTGAAGAAGGTACTACGATTGATGATGAATACAATCAAAACGAAGAGCAGTTAGAGTCTTTAAGAGATATGAATTCGTTTTTTGGTGATTTTTTCAATCAACAAAATCCTCAGAGAGAAATTAAGAAAAAGCACAAACGTAAGATTACCCACTTATAGTTATTAGGTTGCAATGTGATAGTCTGAAATATCTATTTTTCTTGGACGAATAAGGTTTAAAATCTCGGATTTTTTACAAATCTTATAAGCCTCTGTTTTTGGCATTTTATCAACAACATCAAACAACTTGGGAGGTGGAGCTACTATTTTTCTACTATTTAAATCTAACCAACAACCTGTAATTTTTGCTCGTGCAGCCTCTACACCATTTTCTTTAAAAATACCGTGTTGAAACTCATAAAAAGTACCATCAGGAGTAACTTTATTTAATGCAAAAGAGATATAAACTTTTTCGTGGGGTAAAAATTCTTTGAAATACGAAAATTGTTCGTTCAACAACACAGGGCTAATCCCTTTTTTGTTTAATTCATAGAATCCAAAACCATTTTCTTCCAAGAAACGAACTCTCGTATTTGAACAATAATTCATATAAGCCGAATTGCCCAAATGGCCATTAGCATCAACATCATTCCAACGTATTTCGTATTTTTTTAAGTACATCTTTGTATTTTAGACATCCATAAAATGAAATAAATCGGTTTGAAACTTGAAATTCAAACCGATTTATTTGAAGTCAGCAAAGTACCTTTAATGTAAAAGGAGTTTGCAAAATACTGATTATTTTCGAAAATTAGTTAATCTCTAACAATTCAACATCAAAAATAAGTGCAGAATAAGGTTGAATATCATTACCAGCACCTCTTTCTCCGTATGCTAAGTTATAAGGAATATATAATTTCCATTTAGCACCTGTTTTCATCATAGGTAAAGCTTCTTGCCATCCTTGGATTACACCATTAACAGGAAATGAAGCAGGTTGACCACGGTTAACAGAACTGTCAAATACTTTTCCGTCAATCAATGAACCATGATAATGAACAGTAACATTACTTGTAGCACTTGGTTGTGCACCTGTACCAGGAGTAATTACTTCGTATTGTAATCCTGATTCAGTGGTTTTAACTTCTGGACGTTCTGCATTCTTAGCTAAGAAATTTTCACCTTCTGATTTAATAGCAGAGAATTGTTGAGCTGATTTCTCTTTCATATAACCTTGGAAAAGAGCCTGAGCCTTATCGTCATCTATTTTAGTTTGAGAATTAAAAACATCTGAAACTGCTGCTGCAAATTCTTCTAAATTCAAATCGTCCATTCCTTGTTGTTGCAAGTTTTTTCCGACTAATACTCCTACGCTGTAGCTAACTGTATCCATTTTTGTACTTAAATTTTGTGAATAAACATTCATCGAAATGAAGAACAAAAGAACGTATAAAAAACTACTTTTCATAATTTTTGTTAATTATAATTAATGAGATAAAAAACTTAATATATTAGACCTTATTACGAATGAATTCATATGGATTAAAATATTCTTTTTACTTCACTCTTGGTTAATTACTCATCTTGGTACCTGTGGGGGTTAGATTTAGTGCTTTCCTCGGGTTGAAATAAAAATACTTGTTTTTTCTCTCATACGAATCATAATTCGTAATAATATCTTCATTATAATATCAATCGATATACCAACGAATAGGCATCTCGATTTTGCATTACAAATTCATTATAATGTTTAACGTAAAGGATGGGGATATTTGTTTTAAATAAAATTTAAAATTTTTACTTTTTCCAAAGTTGCTTATTTAAGGGGACTTGAAATGTTTTTTTAATTTTTTTTAATTTTTTTTTGAAAAATGTTTGGATAAGTAAAAGTGGTGTGCGTATATTTGCATCGCTTTTAGAAAGTTAAAGCAATCAAAATTGAAATTAAAATTTGCAGAAGTAGCTCAGCTGGTAGAGCACAACCTTGCCAAGGTTGGGGTCGCGAGTTCGAATCTCGTCTTCTGCTCTGTCTTATTCTCATTTTCAATTGAGAAGTTTGCCTTGGTGGTGGAACTGGTAGACACGCAGGACTTAAAATCCTGTGACCTTTGCGGTCGTGCGGGTTCAAGTCCCGCCCGAGGTACTTAAAAAACGGTAGCATTTTAATTAATGTTTACCGTTTTTTTTATGTTCATTTTTACCCATCTCTAAACAATCATTTTATTTAGGTGTTTATATTAACAATTTTATAACTAATTAAAATAAAGCACTTTAAATGAAACTTGGTAAATTATTTTTCTTATTCTCTTTCTTTTTGCTATCGACAATTAGCGTTTTTTCGCAAATAGACGAATCCAAAACTGGAGCATGGTATATGTACTTCATAGACCATACCTTCAAAGATTCATCGTGGGGTTTCCAAGGCGATATTCAGTTAAGAAACTGGGACGCAGGCAGCGACTTAGAACAATTGCTATTGCGTGGGGGTATTACTTATAAGCCTAAGGAAACACCACTAAAAATAACGTTGGGTTATGGAAATATAACGACAGGAGCTTTTGGCGAGGATAAATCTACTACTTCAGAAAGCAGAATTTATCAAGAACTTATCTTTCCTGTTAAATTGGCTAAAAGAATCTTTACTACTCATCGGTTTCGGTACGAACAACGTTTTGTAGAAAACCAAGATTTTAGAACTCGATATAGGTATAATTTATTTCTTAATATCCCTTTGAATAATGCTGAGTTGATAGACAAAACATTTTATTTAGCGTTTTATAATGAATTATTTATCAACGGAGAGCGTACAATTGGAGATAATCGTTTGGTAGAAATATTTGATAGAAATAGGTTTTATGCAGCATTAGGCTACCTTATAAAAAAAGGAATGAAAGTACAGTTGGGTATCATGCAACAAAGTACCGATAACTGGACCAAAAACCAAATTCAATGTAGTTTTCACCAGACGTTTGTAGGTAAATAAACCTAAAACCAGTGTTTACATTTATTTTGAAATTTAGCTCCTTTTTGTTTGTAGATTTGTACCTCGGAAAATAGAAATATTTTGATTTGTTAATATAAAGGTATTTTGCAAAAATAAATTTATTGTATTTTCTAAATTGATGTAGATTTAACGTACTATTTCAATTCTGTACATTCATGTTTCAGTAGTTTCTTTGATCACAAAAATTATCTAAATGCGAAAATTAAAGCTTGATGAGTTAAACCGAAAATCCATTGAGGAATATAAAGAATCTTCTAAATTCCCTGTCGTGTTAGTGCTGGATAATATCCGTTCAGGAGTTAATGTAGGCTCTGCTTTACGAACTGCCGACGCGTTGGGTGTAGAACGAGTATATCTTTGTGGGATAACTCCCAAGCCTCCACATAGAGAAATATTGAAAACGGCAATAGGAGCCTCTGATTCTGTAGATTGGAGGTCTTTTGAGAATACAATAGATGCTTGTCAAGAATTAAAGAGTAATGGCTATACGATATGTGCATTAGAACAAACGTCAGAAAGTATTTCTTTAGAAAAAGTGGAGTTTGGAGAAAAAAAGATTGCCCTAGTTTTTGGAAATGAGGTAGCGGGAGTAGATGATGGTGTCTTAATGGCTTGTGATTATGCTATTGAAATACCTCAATTCGGCACCAAACATTCATTTAATATTTCTGTAAGCTTAGGAATTGCGACTTGGGAAATATTACGAAAGTTAAAATTTATATAGCAATTTTTTCTTGTGGATTTTCAAGAATATTCTCTGGAAATTTGATGAAGCAAGTTGTGCCATGTGCATTGAGGTTGTTTTTGAGTTGGTATTCAGCATTGTACTTATCTAAAATATTTTTGATTGTAGAAACGCCAAGACCAATACCTTTTTTACATTCTCCTTGATCAAAAGAATAAAAAGGAGTTCCTAATTTATTTATGTCTCCATTTTTGACTCCTACACTATTGTCTTTGAAAAGAATGATTAATTGGTTATCTTCTATCTTATAGTCAATTTCAATAGAAGGCTTTTCTTTGAGTGGACAAAACTGTTGAGAATTCATAAGAATATTTTCTATTAGCAAAGAGAAATCATCTATATTATAATGCATTCTAGGCACCTCATTGACAACATTTATATTTATTTTGTTATTTTTTAAATTAAAAGTTGCTAACCTAATAGCGGCAGAAAAAGGTTGAAATTTTCGAACCAATTGACTATTGGCAGATTGAGAATACCTTAGGAAGCCTTGAGTGAGAGACTCTAATTTTTGAATTTTTTGTTTAGATTGGCTAAGTTCATCTTGAATATCATCAATTTTTATAGACTTGTCTTTGAGTGAATTTAGAATTTTATGGATAGATTGATAACTAGGGGTCTCAATCGAACAGAGCTTTTGTGAAAAAGCCTCTAAAGATAGATTTTTATTATTGATGTCATTAATTTTATTTTTGAGATTTAGGTTAAGTTTATTTAGATGATGTTGGATTTTAGAATGGTATCTGTAGAAGTAAAATAATATTAAAATAAGTAATATTGAAAAAAACAAAGATGCAATTAAAAAGAGTTTTCTCTCTTCTAGTTGGGTGTTTTTTAAGTCTACTTTTTTTCTTTCGTTTTCGTTTTTAAGAATAGCTGATATTCTATTTTGGGTATTCTCTAATTTTTGAAACTTTTTTCTTTGGAAAACACTTTCTATTCCAGTGTTATATAGTTTGAGATACTTTAAATATAAATTTTTGCTTCCATATTTTTTTAACAAG
This sequence comes from uncultured Saprospiraceae bacterium, assembly GCA_937922815.1. Lineage (GTDB taxonomy): Bacteria > Bacteroidota > Bacteroidia > Chitinophagales > Saprospiraceae > CALAJP01. Next base: position 8,243 of record CALAJP010000193.1, on the reverse strand, counting down.
GGTAAAGTATGCCCGATCATTTCATTCTGAGAAGATATATCCACCCTACTAGATAAAACACCCAACAGTTTTATTAATAGATTTAGTTCATTCTCAGATAGCCTATCTATTGGTGCTTTAACTAATTCTACATAATAAGCCTTTTGGAGATAATTTCGAGTACTAATTCCAAGAATAGAATTATCTACATCACTTATCCCTTTAATTGTATTTATGATGGAGTTCTCATCTTGTAAGTAAATTTTATTAAGCTTTTTCAAAAGCTTAACTTCATTATTTATTAGTGGAGCATTAATAGTTTCATCTTTAAAAACAAACCTATTTAATGTTTTCTTTAATCGAGGAGTTCCTAAATCTTGTAATGCTTTAAATCTATAAATGACCCATTGGCTGCGCTTCTCATGTTTAGTTTTGGCGGGAAGCAATAAATATGGGTACTCTTGGTTTAGAATATCCTGAATGGCTTCGTTTTCATCATGATCTTCATAGGTGTACATTAAGTAGCTTGCGGAAAGGAGTCTATATGAAAAATCATTATTGTCTACTGCCTTTTGATAGGCTAATTTTGTGTAAAAAAAATCTTTTTCGTAAATATCAAATTGTGAATAAGCATTAGATACAAATAAAAGAACCCCTGGTTCAAGAGGGTGACCACTAAAATCTTGATGGGCATCATATGCAAATGACTCTAGTTTTTCAATATCTTTACTCAGAGGGATTAACTCTAGTATTATTCTTTGAGCTAACAAGAATGCGGTATCTAATTTTTTATCTGAAATATGTTCTTGATAGGCTTTTAAATTTTGTTCTAATATTTCATTTTTATACTTTTCTCTATATTCTTGAGGTAATGCTTCTTTTTTTACTGAGCTTTCTCCAGGGAAATAATATAAGTACTCTCTAATGTACGTTTCTTTATCAAAACCATTGGCATTGACAATAGTACTTACAAAAGAAATTAAAGTAATAATATATAATATTTTAGCAATCATTGACTTTTTTTAGGCCAGTTAATAACAAAAGTTGCTCCCTGTGTTAAATTATTGTGAGCATTTATAGTGGCACCATATTTTGATAATATCTTACTTACGATTGAAAGCCCTAAGCCAGAACCTTTAATGCTATTCGATGGTGTAAACCTGACAAATGGATCAAAAATTTTCTCTATGTTTGCCATTTTAAGACCATACCCATTATCAATAATAAAAATTTTATAATTATTGGCATCTTCTTCAGTATTAATTTGAATATGCGGTATTCTATCTTGAGGACAATATTTAACTGCGTTTTTTAATAAATTTTGAAAAACGATAACTATTTCGTCTAAGTGAAAAATCAAATTAGGTAAATCGCTACTAATTGTACAATTTACATTCTTTAAACTAAGGTGGTTTTTTGCTATTTCTATAGGAGTTGAAAGGTTATGAACGCTAGTTTCTTTTATATCTACGTTTCTAGCTACAAAATTTGAAAAGTCATTAGTGATTTTGTTTAAAAAATTATTAGCATCTTCACTTCTTTTAATCAGTTCTACCTTTTTGTCATGTTCAATTCCTTCAATCTGAACAATATCTAATGTACTTTTTATAGTTCGAATCGGTGAACCGTAATCATGGACTATGGTAGATGCATATAAATCTAGGGTTAGATTTTTATCTATTAGGAACTGAGAATGTTCTTGAAGGTTCAGGTTTAATTTTTTTAATTTTTTTTGCTTTTGGAATTTATAAAAATAAAAAAAGGACAATAAGCCTATAATAAGTAGAATGAATATTATAGTAATTTTAAATTGTTGATTTGATTGTTTTAGTTTTTCTGCCTTTAGTTTTGAACTTTCTAATTGCTCAATAGATTGAGACATCTCGTCATATTGCTTAGAAACTTCTTTGTACCTTTCAAGTAATGGATAACTTTTCTTCCACTGTTGAATTAATTCAAAAATGTTTGATTGAATCGAGAAAGCTTGTTGAATATCTCCTAAAGACTCATATATGTCTGATATGGTATGCAAATAGACTAATTTGTCTTCAATGTTTAATTCCGTATTAGTAACTTTATCAAAAAATAAATTGAGAAAATTTTTGTCTATTAAGGGCGTATTTAGGTGTTTGTTGTTAATTAGTTTTAATAAATTACAATTTAAAAGTTTGTTCCCATTACTCTCTAATAGGCTAAAAATGCTACTAAATTCAATTTCTTTATTAAAAATATACCTATTTAGCAATTGTAGATAATCCCATTCATATTGTGTGTCTTTAGTTTCCAAGAGTTGATACTTGTTAATGATAACGTCATAGTCGGTAACATTTAAGTTGTGATTGAACACGTATTCTAACCAATAAACACTCAATATCCCTTCTGAATAAAACTCTTGTTCTTTATTAAAACCTAAATCAGGAAAAAGTACCTTTACTAGTTGAGGCTTCGATTTAAACGAATATAACAATAAGTATTTGTTAATAGATTCAATTTTTTTAGAAGGAAGTTTGTTAAATGAAGGAGATAAAGTAAATTCATTATCGCTGAAATTGATTTCGTACTCAAGGTTGTTCAGCCTAACAGAACCATAACCAAATGTCAGCAAACTCCCGTTTTCATATTTCGTTTGCTGCATATCTACTAAAAACTGCCATGAAAACTCATTAAACTCTTCGAACTTAGCATTAGGGATTAAATCCTCTAACAGGACTTTTTGTGCAAAAAGATATGCTTCATCTAAATTAGTTCTTTTTAGTTTGTTGTATTTGTTTTTATGATCTACTATTTGATAACTAATAGGGTCTATTACTTTATCTTTATTTATCTCACTACTATCTTGTGCAAAACAGAATGTTTTACATAGGAATAATAGACTAAATAATATAAGTAGTTTTTTTAACGACATCAATGAATTTATGTATCCATACAATTACTCTATAAATGTACGAAATTTGACTCTAAAAGGTTAACCTACTTTAGTTTGCATATTTTCTTTTCCTAATAATCGAAAAAAGTAAACCAAAAACAAGAACAATAATTACAGGAATAATTAAATTTATAGCCTGCCAATAACTCTTTTCTTCTTGTGCTTTTACTTGATCGATTAGTCTAAGTTTCACCTCTTTAGATCTAGCTGATAGTAAATTATTATCATCTAGAAGATACTCTATGGAATTAATTAAAAAGGATTTATTAGCAAATATATATTTTTCAAATTTGTTATACCCTAAAGGCGAAGTTTTTTGAGTCTTTTGGTTAACTAAGTTTTTGGCAATATCTCCGTCCGACACGACAACCATTTTAGTTGGCTTTCCTATAGGTATAAATTGCTGGTTCAAACTATCCAACATATTTTTAAAATCAGTTGAAACTCGATTGTTATAGAGTGAGGGGAATTTACCTTCTAATAAAACGGCGACTGGTTTGGGGCCTTGATTAAACTTATCAGGCTTTAAATCAGTTCTTAAAAATTCAAAATTGAGGCGAACAGGCGAGAATTGTTCTCGCGAATACGGAGAAGAAGTTAGTAAAATTGTTTTCTCAATATTAGTGGCTGTTTTCACCGTATCTATTCGGCTGGGGAATTGGAGTTCTACAGGGTCAATACTTTTGGTAATAGGATGTTCATTCGCAGGAACAACTAAAGGGTGATAAGGCCAAGGAAATAGTTCAAACTTGGCGGCATTTCCCATTTTTCCCATGGATAACTGAATGCGAGTACTATTCATATCCAAGACTAAATTGGGCTGAATACGCACACCGTATTTAAATAATTGGTCTTCTATATTCAATGGATAATCGAAAGGAATAAAAGAATTAGTTGCCCGCATACTATCCAATGTAACATTCATTCTATCTATTAACCAAAGTGTTTTCCCGCCATTCATTACATATTGGTCAATTAGAAATTTATCTCGATTACTGAAAGATTTTCTAGGCTTAGCAATTATAAGAACATCAACTTCGGGTTTAATTTGGATGACACTATCAAGGTTGATATGCCCGACATTATAGGTCGAAAGCAGGGTTTTTCTTAAATCAGCCGTTTGTAAGCGAGTTAGCCCGTCTTTATTATCCAAAAACAAAATATTAGGCTTTATATCTTGTGTTATTTTATTAATGGCATCAATAAACTTGTATTCTAATAGAGAAACTGAATTGTTTAAAACAATTTGCTCATTCGCTCCAGGTGTTTGATTCTCAAGTAAGTTGATAGCGTAAGATTTCTGACGATAAGTAATGACTGCATGGGGATAAATTAATTTAGAACTATTCCCATCTGCATTTTTTATTTTAAGGTCAACGGGGTTTATCCCAACTTCGCTAAGTGACTTTATGGTATTATTTATCTGGTCTACATTTCCAATTAATGGATCTTCTAAATCATATTCTATATTCCAATTAATACTTCTAAACTCGTCTAAAATTTCAATAGTATTTTGTTGTAATCTTTTGAATCCAGAAGGGAAATCTCCAGCTAGCAATATTTTTACATGAACAACGTCATCTATAGTTTTGAGTTTTTGTACGGTTGGTTTACTCAACGTAAAGCGATTTTCCTCTGTTAAGTCAAATTTAAAAGGGAAATAGAAAGCGATGATGTTAATGAATAACAATATAAAAAACCAAATGATTGGTCTGGAATACGCTTTCATGTATTTGAAAAAAGAATTTGAAAGCATAACTTATTTTTTTTCTTGAAGAACTTGATGAGTTAATAAAACAAAAAAACTAGAAATAGATAGAAAATATATTACATCTCTACTATCTATTACGCCTCTACTGATAGATTTATAATGATATTCTATACCTATCATTTGGACTAAACCGTCCCATTTTCCGTAGAACACAGGGAGTTGACTGATGTAGTCAAAACCCCAAAAAACAAAGAAACATAAAAACGCTGCTAATATAAAAGCGACAATTTGATTCGTTGTAAATGCAGAAGCCAGCAATCCTATAGAAGCAAATACTCCGCTTAATAACACCAATCCTATATAAGCACCATTTGTACTTCCTATATCAATATTTCCGACGGGATAACCCAACTGATAAATAGAATAATAATAAAGTAGAGTAGGGGCTAATGCTAGAGTGATTAATATCCAAGCACCAAGGTATTTTCCTATAACAATAGACAACAATGAAATTGGTTTGGTTTGTAGAAATTCGATAGTACCTTCTGATTTTTCCTCGGCAAAACTTCTCATTGTTATGGCAGGAATTAGGAATATGAAAATTAAGGGAGAAATTTCGAATAAACTATCCAAATTAGCGTATTGCCCTTCTATAATACTTGTGTCTGGGAAGAACCATAACATTAATCCCATGAATAATAGAAATATACCGATAACCATATAGGCAATAAGTGAACTAAAATAAGTATTTATTTCTTTTATAATGATTGAAATCATTGATTTTAAGTTATTTACTAAAGGTTTGTTTACTTAATTTATACTTGTGAGTTTCAATTATCAACGAATAATTTTAAATAAATAGAGATTATTACGAATGAGAGAAAAAATAGGAATTTTTATTTCAATCAAGGAAAACCTGTAATCTAATACCCATAAGTATTAAAATGTGTACTTGACGAATAGAGAAGTAAAAAGAACACTTTAATCTAAATGAATTCATTTGTAATAATGTCTAATATATCACTTTATTTATATAAATAAAAAAGTCTTTTTATACGCAATGGTATAAAAAGACTTTCAGCTTAATTTTTTTTATAAAAATATTATTTATAAACCTAATTTAGCTTTTACTTCTGCTGTAATATCTCCTGTTTTATCTGTGAACAAGATACCACCAGTACTTTGGTCTAATACATATTGGTAACCTTTTTCATTAGCAACAGCAGAAATTACATCATTAACCTGAGTTAAGATAGGTTGTAATAAAGATTGCTCTTTTTGAATGATTTGTTGTTGCATTTCTTGCTCATATTGAGCAATTTCACGTTGTTTAGTTTCTAGTTTTTTACCTTCTGTCTCTTGTTGTACTGGAGATAATTCACCTCTTTCAACTTTTCCTTGGATAGCTTGGTATTCAGCCTGAAGCGATTCTACCATTTTTTGTCCCTTGCTTTGTAATTGTTTTTGGAAAGTCTCCAAGCTACTTCTTGCTTGTTTTACCTCTGGCATCTCAGCTACTAAAGCTTGATAGTTTAAGTAAGCAATTTTTTGTGCGTAACTTGTTGTGTTTGATAGTAAAAATAAAGCAAAAATCAGTGTTATAGACTTGATAGTTGTTTTCATAAATGTATTAGTTTTTTTAAAAATGTCAAAAATATAATATTTAAATCAAAAAAATAGAATATTTGGTGCTTTGAAATTGAATTAAATTCACATATAATTAATAAGAATCTAAAAGTCTTTCAAAATCAAAATTCTATGTAATTAGATTTTTAATTTTGATTTAATATCATTGGTTTTATCGTATTTATTGTTAGCGAAAATAATTCCTGCCGAACTGTTTTTGTCCAGAATTATATCATAACCTCTTTCAGTCGCATAAGTTTCTATTGCAGTGTATACTTTTTCTTGAATAGGCTGAACAAGTTCTTGTCTTTTTTTGAAAAGCTCTCCATCTTGACCAAAATATTTTTGTTGTTTGGTATAGACTTGTTTTTCTTTATTAATAATAGATTCTTCTTTTTTCTTTTTCATTTCATCGCTCATCAATACAGATTCTGCCTGAAACTTATTGTACATTCCTTTGACAAGGTTCATTTCTGCACTTATTTCAGATCTCCAAGATTCAGCTTGCTCGTCAAGTGTTTTTTGAGCGGCCAAATAATCAGGCATATTATCTAATAGGTTTGCGATATCAACAACAGCTATTTTTTGAGCGTTGATTGATTGAATAGTACCAAAAGTAATGGTTACAGCTAATATTACTAATCGGAAAAATTTCATACTCATATAAATTTTTAGGTTCAAATATTTTACAAAAATACTATATCCATTAAAAAGTAAAGTGTTTAGTTATTTAAACGAAAAAAAAGTGCTGAAATAACCCATTTTGTTTCGATTAACTAATTTTTAACTTGTATTGTTAAAGGTTGATAACTAATTTTCACTTTATCATTCTGAAACAAAAATAACTTTTTTAATTGTTTTTAAAGTCTGGAATTAGCTTAAATTCAGGTATCGTAACTTTAAATTCTTCATTAGATTCAAGGTCCACCATCATATAATACCCAGCCATATTTGCCAAGTCCGTATTTACCTTAGACCAAGATTCGTAACTATAAGAGTCATTAGGAGCCAGTATTGGTTGTTTGCCTATGACACCTTTTCCTTTTATGGCATGTTTTAGACTAATATCAACCATAACTTCCCAGTATCGACTAATCAATTGAATCTTTGATGTTCTATGGTTTCTTATCGTTACGTTGTATGTGAATGTAAATTCTTGATTTTCAATATTTGAATGCTCTTTTACATATCTGGGGGCAACGATAATTTCAACATTATTGGTAGTGGCTGTTTCTTGATACATAATGCAATTTTAATTTCTGTGTTAAAGTACTGAAGTAGATAAATAATTTTCGACTATTTTGTCTACTGACTGTAAAGCAACTTCTAATTTGTCGTTCACAATAACATGATCAAAACAAGGTGCTTTTTCTATTTCCATTTTCGCTCGAAATAGTCTTTTGTTTAGACTTTCTTCATCTTCTGTTTTCCTATTGATTAACCTTTCTTTTAGGACTTCAATAGAAGGAGGCTTAATGAAAATAGATTTTGAATATTCTCTATACTTTTCTTGTAGGTTATGGGCTCCAATTACATCCAAGTCAAAAACAGGAATTTGATTATTATCATTAATTCTTTTGATTTCACTCTTTAATGTTCCATAGAATTGGTCTTGATAAACTTCTTCCCATTCTAAAAATTCATCATTTTTAATTTTTGCTTTGAATTCTTTCGCACTTAAGAAGTAATAATCTTTTCCATTAATTTCACCATTTCTTGGTGGTCTTGAAGTAGCAGAAATGGAAAAATTTAATTGAGGATAAGAGGACATTATTTTTTTTAAAATAGTAGTTTTTCCTCCTCCTGATGGTGCTGTGAAAATTAAAAATTTATTCATATTTATTGTAAATAACTTATAACGTATTAGCTACTTGCTCTTTTATTTTTTCCAATTCATCTTTCATATTGATTACAATTTTCTGTAAATCACTAGAATATGCCTTAGAACCAAGTGTGTTTATTTCACGTCCCATTTCTTGACAAATGAAAGATAATTTTTTT
>CALAJP010000192.1 GCA_937922815.1 uncultured Saprospiraceae bacterium | reverse complement strand
CTATCGCAATAAACAAATTTCTATACTCTAAAAGTAAAGAAAATATTAAAAAATTAGATTCAATTAAAACGATTGAAAGAAAGGAATTAAAAGAGAATATTACCGGAACTTGGGAATTTTTTGATGGCAAATGTTCTTGTTGTGTAAAAGTAAAAAACACAAAAAAGAAAACTATAAAATACATTGTAATTACCGAAAATGAAATCTTATTTTATGACAATAAAATATCCAAAAAAAACCTAACTCAAACCGAAATAATTGAATTTACAAATCAATACGATATGTTTTCTGACCTAACTAGTTTAGTTTATAAAGACAAGAATATTTGGAATTTCAAAGTAGATAAAACAAATAGATACTTAAAAATATATCATTCGGGAAATGAAACTGAAAATGGTCGAACGTCAAAAGTAAGTGGAATAGTAACACAATACTATAAACGTATTAAATAACAATATGATTTTAAAAAAAATTACTTTAATTATAGTTTTAGCTTTTAGTCTATTTGTTTATTCACAAAAGGAAACAAATATTATTGGAGAATGGAAAGTTATTTCAGTCGATAACGGAGAAGTTTATATAAATATGAAAACTGATTCTGTTTCTACTACACCAAAATTTGACAAAACTCACACAAATAAAGTTTCGAGGCAAAATGGAATAGCAGAGATTAGATATTCTTCCCGTAATGAATTTATCTTTAAAGAAAATGGTGAATTTCTACTATATATGAATGCCAAAAGAAATTCAATGCTTCTAGACGGAACATATGAATATATAAATAATTCCAAATTGGATTTAAAAGTAAAGGGCAGAACAAGGCGAGAAATGAAGAAAGAAATGGAATTTGAATTTATTGATGACTTTCTTTTAGTTAAATTTAAGTTCTTAGTTATGAGAGGTAACAAACCGACTGAATATCTACTTGAACGCATAAAATAACTGTGTACAACACAGTGTATAATTAATTGCTAGTTCACTGCCGACTTACGAAAATTCCGCTGGAATTTTCTATCTGTGATTTGTTTGCTAACTTAGTTGCTTAACCACGCAACTAACCATACACAAAACCGTTAGGCATTATTAAAAAAAGAACTAAATGAGAGAAACAGGCATTCACCCAAATGTGAGTCTAGACAAAGCAGGAATAAGACATACTGAAAAAAATATAATAAAACATTTTAGTAATTTATTTAGTATATCATTTGCTAAATCTCACAATTTTAAGGGAGCTTGGTATAATTTTGCCTTTCTTAAACCAACCAAAGAATTAAGAGAGAAATATAGATTTCAAAATGAAATGTTACTAATAACAACTTCATATGAAAATTTTGATACTAGAACTTTTGATTATGTAGATAAATTAATGTTTGAATATCAAAACAGATTAGACAAGTTATGCGTAATATTGGTTAGTGGAGATAAAAAGATAAAAGCAAAAATTACTTCTCTAGCTCAACAAAATCCAGAGACTAGAATAATTATACCATTTAGTTATATTGATTTTTTCAAAAATGAACCTGAAAAATTAATTAATCAAAGACTTAAAGAGTTTTTTTACGGGAGAGATTTATTTGCATTTGAATCACCTTTGCAGAATGACGCATATTTTTATGGTAGAACTGAAACTGTTCAATTCTTTTATGATAAGTATAAATCAGGAGAAAATAGTGGGTTGTTTGGTTTAAGAAAAATCGGAAAAACCTCTGTTCTTTACGCTCTTAAAAGATATTTAACTTTACGTGGAGAAAATGCTGTCTTTATAGATTGTCAAGAACCCGCTTTTCATAAAAGAAGATGGTTTGAGTGTCTTGAATTTATAATTAATCAGTTATTAATAGAAGTAAATAATTCATTTCCCAAAAAACAAAACATAAAATTAAACTCTAACTACACAGAAAAAGACGCCTCTATATTTTTCGAAGAAGATTTAAAAAAAATATACAATACTTACAATAAAAATAGGTTACTACTAATTTTTGATGAAATTGAAAATATAACTTTTGATATTTCCCCAACTGAACATTGGAATAAAGAGAGTGATTTTATTTTATTTTGGCAATCTATTAGAGCTATTTATCAAAAAAACCAAGGATTATTTTCATTTATAATAGCTGGAGTAAATCCAAAAACAATAGAAACTGGTCTTATTGGGAGTTTTGACAATCCAATCTATAGAATGATTACGCCTAATTATCTTAAACTATTTAATCATACAAATGTTAATGATATGGTTAAAAATATAGGTAATTATATGGGGTTAGATTTTGACGAAGAAATAATTACATTTTTAACAGACGATTTTGGAGGACACCCTTTTTTAATTCGTCAAGTTTGTTCTAAAATTCATCAAGAAACTTCAAGTAAGAGACCAACTAGAGTATCAAAATTCTATTATAAAGAAAGAATACAAGATTTCAACAAACATCTTGCAGATTACGTTGAATTAATAGTTGATGTATTAAAAAATTGGTATCCAATTGAGTTTCAACTTTTAGAACATTTGGTATTAGGGAATGTAGAGGAATTTGAAAAAATAAGTTCTCTTTCTGACAAAACAATTAATCATTTAATTGGTTATAATTTAATTGAAAAATCAGATAACAAAGTTTATCACATAAAAATAAATGCAGTCAAAAACTACATATTAGAACACACTAAAATACAACAGAGCTATTCAAAAATTGAAGACAAATGGTCATCCATAACAAAAAAAAGAAATAGTCTTGAATTAAAATTGAGAAATGTTCTTAAACTTTCTTTAAGGTTTAAATTTGGTCAAGTTAAAGGTAAAACTGAATTCCTAAAAATTGTAGAGGAAAAAAGAAGAGAAAGATTAAATAACCTTAACCTAAATGAAATTTTTTCAGACAAAGGAGAAATCTACTTTTCAGATATTCAGAAATATATATCAAAATACTGGGCGGATTTTGAAAAGATATTTTTAGATAAAAAGAAATTTGAGATTTATATGGATTTATCAAATAGCAATAGAATAGATGCTCACGCAAAAGATATGAATCAAGAAGATATGACAATAACGATTTCTGCATTGAATTGGCTAACTGAAAAATGTGATAACTTCCTAGAATAACAATGCCTAACACCGTATATAATTTATTGCTAGTTCTAGCCTACTTACGAAAATCCTCGCGGATTTTCTATTCGGTTTTTATTTGTTAACTTAGTTGCTTAACCACGCAACAAACCATATACAAACACGTTGTGTGCAAGTAGCTACAGGAAAAAAAGCATAGTGTTATTTTAAAGACTAAAACAAAAAAATAGGTCTTACATCCTGCCATGTCACTTATATTTTTTTTATGCATTTGGCGCTAAAAATG
>CALAJP010000191.1 GCA_937922815.1 uncultured Saprospiraceae bacterium | reverse complement strand
AACTTTATCGCTCATTACGAATTTTTGTTTTACGCGTTTAGAACCAGCTATTCCCATTTTATGGCGTAGATTTTCGTCATTAATAAGCAATTTCGTTTTTTCAGCAAACGCTTCGATATCAGGATATTTAACAATAAAGCCAGTTTTTTCATCAACAACTATTTCTGTACTCGTCACATCATAAACTATCGCTGGTTTTTGAGCTATCATAGCCTCAACTAAAACATAGCCAAAACCTTCTTTGTAAGTAGAGAGTAAAAATATATCTATCGAATTCATGAAACTCATTATATCTTTAATAAACCCAAGCATAAATACATGCTCTTCTAACCCTCTCTCCTTTATCGCCAATTCTAGCTCTTCTTTTAACACCCCTTTTCCTGCAATAAATAACGTAAAATTAATATTATCTTTTTTTAATTTTACCGCAACATCTAACAAATGGATTTGTTGTTTTTGAGACACTAAGCGTCCTGCATTTCCTAACACAATGCCTTTTCTTTTTGAAACAATAGCGTCTAATAGTTTCACTTCATGGTTCTCTAATTTATCAACTTGTATTCCATCGTAAATAACTTGTATTTTTCTTTCATCAATAACAGAAGATAGATTTTGTAAAACTGTTTTTTTCGTTTCTTCCGAATTTGCGATGATGTGAGTGATGAAATTTTTGAAGATATAACGATTTATTCTCCGGTCTTTAATTGGTATAGCCAAAGCTCTTTTGAAAACTATTCTCGGCAGCCCTGCTATTTGGGCCGCCAAACTACCAATTTTCAAATCTGGTGATGTTGATAAAATAACGGTATCTATTTGTTCTTTTTTATAAAAACGAGCCAACTTCGCCACCTTTAAAGGGTTTAACGCCGACCACATTTTTATACTTATATGGAATTGTTTCAATCCGTGCTCTTTCGCTCTTTGGGAAAGTATCGATTCCTTGTCACAAACCAAAATTACCTCATATCCTTTTTCTTTGAAAGCTAAAGCATATTCTAAATAAAACTTCTCTCCTCCTCCCCAAAACTTCACTGTATCAAAAAAGCAAATTCTTTTCATAAGTCTTTATCAAAATAATAATAAAATGCATAAATCATCAACAAACAAGGTCGTAAATGTATTCTAAATCAAACAGAAACCAAGCCTTTGCGAACCACTAAAAGTATTGAATTAAACTCAATTAATTATAAAAATGGATAAATTAGTTTAAAATATGAACATTTAAGAAGCTGTTAAATTTCAAACATGATACATCTATTTACGATTACTAAACCTCTTTAAATAAGAACTTAGCAAAAAAACGATTGGATTTTAGGTAAAAAGTGTTTGAATAAGACCTATATAAATACGTTTTTTAAGCTTTAAAAACCTAAAAGTTTGAGTATATTCGCAGCTTATCCTTTTTTAGTATTTCTATCTGTTGAATAGATGGTAGCGAAGCAAAATAGAAGAAGTATCGTTTACTAATTATCAAATATCTATTATCAACCTAATTGAAATTGACAATTAAATAATAAATGACCCAAGAAGATAACAATCAAAATATTAGCAGTCCTCCTAAAAAGAGTAAATGGCTAGGTAGATTGGGCGGTTTATTATTCTTTCTTTTCATTGTATTAATTACTCTTTTTAGCTTATTACAGACCCAAAAGGTACAAACATATCTCGTTGAATACATATCTGATATTCTTTCTAAAAAATTAGAATGTGAAGTTTCGGTAGCAAGAGTCAGCTTAGATTTTCCTGATATCTTGACCCTGGAAGGAGTCATACTTCAGGATCTCAATAAGGATACATTATTAGTCGCTGATAAAATTCAATTAGATAATTCTTCTACTATTTTGGAATTGATGCAGCAAAAGCTAAAATTTGAAGGCTTGGTTTTAAGAGGCGTCAATTTTGAATTGCATAGAGAGCCTGACCAATATTTATTCAATATTACCAAATGGATAAAAAAGCTAAACAACCAGCCCGTTCCTGATAATTTTGACCCATATCAAGGAGCTTTAGAGGCCGAAATTATTGATACTATTGTCGTAAACGAAGTTAGTGATTTAGAACTTTCTATTAAATATGTAACCTTAGAACAAGTTACTTTTTTTAAAAACGACAAAACAGGCGGACAAAAACTATACATTGAAGTTCCTAGTGGTAGCATCGAAGTTGATAGCTTGGACTTAGAAGTACAAAATAAGATTTCTTTAAAAAGTGCCATTTTTAATAATCCAATTGTAAAAATAAGTGACAATCCCAGAAACGAACAATTTTGGGAGGAAATGTGGGATAAAGATTATGCTGTCAAACAAAAATATAAACACGTAAAAGGTTATAAACCTTCTATTCAAATTTTATCAAAAAGAATAAGCATCAATGATGGCGTTTTTATATTCGATAATAATCGAAACTTAAAACCACGCTATCCTAATCCTGACGATTTGGATATTAATCATTTATGGATAGAAAAGGTAAATGTCGAAGCTGAAAATTTTTGGACACAGTCAAATCAATTCAAAGGAAAAATAAAACATCTTTCGTGCAAAGAGGCTTCTGGTTTTGAAATAAAAGAAGCTTATTCTGACTCTATAATTGTTAGTAGTGGTTATGTTTTGGCTGACAAGACTCGAATCAAAACCAAACATAGTGACCTACAAGAGCGGGTTTCGTTCGACTTTGAATGTTACGAAGACTGGGTTGATGATTTTCCTAATTTAGTTGATTTAAACCTTAATCTTAAAAAATCTAAAATTGCAGTTGCCGATTTGCTAGACTTTATTCCTAACCTTAGGAACAATCCCTTTTTTGTAGCCAACAGAGAAAAAGTATTTGATATTTCAGGAGAAGCACATGGAACTGTCAATCAATTAATAGGTGACAATATTCAATTAAAGCTAGGTAAAGAAGCATTACTCGAAGGTTCTTTTTTGTCTTCAAATTTAATGAAAGCAGGGCAAAGAGAATTAAATTTAGATTTGACTAGGTTAGAAACAAACATGCTCGTGATTCGCAAATTGATTCCTAACTTAAACCTACCTCGCAATTTTGACAAACTAGGCAATATTAAGTTTTCGGGGAGCTCTTCTGGCTTTTTATTAGATTTAGTAGCCTATGGGAAACTAGAATCGGATATTGGATCTTCAGAAATTGATTTGCGTCTCAACACCAAAGAAGGTGAAAATAATGCTCAATACTCTGGAAAAATAAAACTTATTGATTTTGATTTAAAAACTTGGACTGAAAACGATAAACTAGGAAAAATAAATGCTTACGGTTCTATCCAAAATGGACAAGGATTAGAGTTAAAAAGCCTATTTGCAGAACTCGAAGCTCATATTTCTAGTGTAGAATTTAACAATTATACTTATAAAAACATTAATTATAACGGAAAAGTTGAAAAGAAAAAGATAGACGGAAAATTAGATGTTCATAGCGAAGATTTGGACTTAGACTTTGTTGGAACTATTGACCTAAATCCGGCTCACCCTATTTATGATTTTGATGCTGAAATAAGAAATATAGATTTCCAAAAACTTAATTTCAGTAAGCAAGCTAGAAAACTAAATGGCAATATGACCATTGATTTAATTGCCAATTCTATTGCTGATATTCAAGGCGATATTATTTTAAATAATTTCGAAATCACTTCCTCAGACACCATTGTCCACCACCTAGACAAGGCTCATTTAACCACTGACTATGATTCTATTTCGAACCTTAGAAACCTATCTATCAGAAGTGAATTATTAAATTTAGACATCGATGGTCGTTTTCAAATTGATGGAATTGACAAAAGTTTTAACAATTACCTGATCCATAAGTTTCCCGAAATTGCTTACAATATTGGCTTGCAACCTAAATATTGTCGAGATAGTATTAGCCACTTTAAATTAGATTTAGAAATATTTGACACTAAAAACTGGCTTTTATTAGCTCATCCTAAGGTTGATACTCTAAAAAACACCAAACTTGCCATTCGATTCGACGACCGAGATAGTTTTTTTGATATGAATCTCAGTTGCCCAAAATTTGTGTTCGACAACCATGAATTGGAGAACCTATATGGTTACGCCAACTTTACGGATAAAATATCGGATATAGAAATTGATATCAAGGACTATTTTAGTAATGGAAAACGTCGGTTTGGTCCGCTCAATATTTTCAGTGATATTAAAAAATCGCAAGTGAATTTCGACGTCCAAATAAGAAGTTTTGCAAAAATAGTTAGAGATTTCAAGATTGAAGGTCAAATGGATGTCTTGAAAGAGGGCATTACCCTAAAATTTGAACCCGCAGACTTGACTCTTTTTAACGAAAAATGGTCACTTCTTCATAATAATAAAATAAGCATAAAAGACAAAAAAATAAGCGTTAACAACTTTGAACTCAATTCTGACGACCGTTCTGTTAAACTGAGAACCGATAATGGGAATAATTTAATTGCGGGATTGAAAAATATTGATTTATCGTTTTTAGACAATTTTTGGAAAGACCAGAATTTAGATTTGAGTGGAAAATTGGATATTGATATCAATATAAAAGAATTGATGGCAATGAAAGATATTGATTTAGATTTGTCTATGGACACCTTATTTATAAATAATGATCCTTGGGGAGTTTTAGATATTAAACTGAATACCGAAAGTTTGAAACATCCTTTTATTGGAAGTTTGTCCTTAGATAATAACCCTGGTTCCATAGATGCCAATATTAATATCTATCCTAAAAATATGAACCCTGAATATCTTCCTTCGCATCGGAAAGCAGGCGAAATAGAGCTAGATGCAAGAGCAAGTGAGATGCAGGTTAATTTTGCTCAGTACTTCCTTAAAAATATTTGTTCGAATATAACAGGTACTTTTGATGCTCGATTAAAATTAGAAGGTCCTGGTAAATTTATTAATTCTAATGGGTATATAGATTTTAAAAATACCGCTTTTGATGTCAACTATTTAAAGACTCATTATCGTCTCAAAGACCATAGAGTTATCATTGATAATGACTTGTTTGACGCTACGGGTGCCATATTATTAGATAAATTTGACAATGAAGCAACCCTAACAGGAGGAATGACCCATATTCATCTAAAAAAATTAGGTTTAGATGCTTCGCTTCAATCCGAAAGGTTTTTAGGTTTGGAAACCACCAAGTTAGACAACCCCGTCTATTATGGGACAGGTATTGGAAAGATTGATGTCAATTTAACTGGTTTTTTAACACAACCTTCCATGATTATCAACGCTACTTCGGGAATTGGTACACAATTAAGCATTCCTGTGGACTATACTGCTGACGGTTCCGAAACAAGTTTTGTAGAGTTTATTGATGAAGATAAAATTGATTCCGCTGCCAATGCTACCGTCCGAAACTTAACGGGAATGGATGTTGAAATGAATCTTTCCATTACTGACTTAGCAGATATGTCTATCATTTTTGATGAACAAGCAGGAGATATTTTAAAAGGTAGAGGCTTTGGTAATTTGCAAATTTTAGCCAAAAGAACGGGCGACTTCAAACTCTATGGCAATTATGAAGTCGAATCAGGAGATTATTTATTTACCTATAATAAATACTTTATCAACAAACATTTCAACGTTCAGAAAGGAGGTACTATTCAATGGACAGGAGACCCTTTCAATGCAGAACTTAACATCACGGCACTACATAGTATCAATAATGTTTCTACCTATCATCTAATTTCTGATTTGATAGAAAATGGATTAGGAGACCTACAAACTGCTGCTAATCAAGGAACTGATGTAGATTTAAAAATGTTTCTAACAGGCCCTTTACTAAAACCTAATATCAATTTTGATTTAGACTTTGCTTATCTTCCTCCTCCAATACGCCCATTGGTTAATGACAAACTAAGGATTTTGAAACAAGACGAAGGAGAACTCAACAAGCAAGTTTTTGGACTCATTATGATGGGGAATTTCTTACCCAGCAATTCTTTAGGAAACACAAATTCTTTTGTTGCCAGTACGCTAACTCAGTGGCTATCGTCTCAAGTCTCTTTGTATTTTTCTGATTTGTTAACTCAAATTTTTGAAGATATTGGTTTTGTGAATGGAGTTGATTTTAATGTAAGCTTTAACCAGTCGGAAGTTATAGCAGGAAACAGTAACCTTAATTCAAACAATTTGTCGCTAGAATTAAAAAATTCACTTTTCAACAATCGAGTTCAACTCAGTTTTGGTGGTAATTTTGGTCTAAATAATGAAAATACAGACTTTCAACAAAACAATGGATTGACGAGTGGAAATGTAGAATTGGAATACTTCATAACCCAAGACCGTCAACTCAAACTCAATGTTTATACTCGTTTTGATGACGATATTTTAAATAATGCCCGTTACCGAACAGGCACAGGAATTACTTTCCGTAAAGAATTCGATGACTTCTCTGATTTGATTAATATTTTCAATAGCACTAAAAAATCTATTGAAGAAACAGTTCTTGACAGTCGGGGCGAATAATTATTCGCCCCGACCACAGCATTCACCTCAACGATATTTTTCGTCCAGATAACATTTTCATCAAAATTTCCGCCCTAAAATCATATTTTAATTCATTTTAACGTATCAAATATTAATATCTTCGTATTAATATTATACAACATATATTAAAACCTATATTCATTAACTCATTGAACTTTGATAAAAAACAAAAATAATAAGATTAGTAAGAGTTTACGGAACCAATATATTTACTCCATATTGAGTGTTTCTATTGCCTTGAGTATGTTGGGTTCTATCATTTTTATCATTACAAGTGTGCGAAGCATTTTTGATGAAATGAAAGAACAAGCAAATATTATTGTTGAGTTTAGTGAAATGAATAAAGTTGAAATAGATGCTTTTGTCGCAGATTTGAAAACAAAAACTTATTTCAAACCCAATTCTATCGAAATCATCAAAAAAGAGGAAGCCCTCGAA
Source organism: uncultured Saprospiraceae bacterium (assembly GCA_937922815.1). GTDB lineage: Bacteria > Bacteroidota > Bacteroidia > Chitinophagales > Saprospiraceae > CALAJP01. Next base: position 5,274 of record CALAJP010000191.1, on the reverse strand, counting down.
AAGATGAAACAAGAAATAGGTAGCGAACTATCTGAATTAGGAATGGACAATCCTTTTTACGATATATTGACCTTTAACATTCATAGCCAATATATTACTAAAAAGAATCTCGCTCTTATTCGTGCCGAATTAATAGTTAACCCTATCGTCCAAGCGGTTAATTATCAAGAATTGATTTTAGAAAATGTCGCACAAAATGTAAATCGAATTATTTTAGTCATCACTATTAGTGGTATATTTTTCATCATATTGAGTATCTATTTACTTCACAATACAATGAAATTATCTTTGATGACTAAGCGGTTTTCTGTCAGAACGATGCAACTAGTAGGAGCAACCCCCAATTTCATTAGCAAACCATTTATTAAAAGTAGTATTTGGATTGGAGTTTTAGGGGCAACTTTAGCATGCATAATTATTATTATAATATTTATAGGATTTATTAAATTTGTACCCAACTTGGAAAGTGGCGATATGTATAGCAAAACAGCTGTCGTTATACTTTGTGTTTTTATCTTTGGTGTTTTAATTACAGGTTTGAGTTCTTATTTTATTATTAACAGAATACTGAGATACAAAACAGACGAGTTATATACTTTAGAATAAATTTTTTAATACAATACTAAATTATCCATCCGTGGCTAAAAATAAATCAACACCTGTCAAAAAGAATGTTGTAAAGAAAAAATCTTACAGCAAAAAAACGACTTCGAATAGAATAGATGAAGCCGTACTTTTCAACAAAGAACACTATACTATTTTCGGTATCGGGTTAGCCGTTATTTTCTTAGGACTTATTTTAATGATTGGCGGAGGTCATGACAACCCTAATGAATGGAATCCCGACCAAATTTATAGTTTCCGAATAACTGTTCTAGCTCCTATTCTTATTTTAGTAGGTTTGGGGATAGAAATTTATGGCATTATGAAGCCTATTGCTCCCAAAGAGGAAGCAGCGTCAATAGCTGAATAAAAGAAGCGTTTTTCATTTATTATCAACGTCTTGTACCAAAATACATGACCAAAACATCATTTATCATTTATGAATGATATTATCAGTGCCATCATTTTAGGCATTATTCAGGGACTTACAGAATTTTTACCTGTAAGTAGTAGTGGGCATTTAGAAATAGCAAAATACATCTTGAAGGATGATAGTTTAGCATCTGAAAGTATGACGATGTCCGTAATGTTGCACGCCGCCACTGCCTTAGCAACAGTTTTTGTATTTAGAAAAGATATTGGTGAAATATTAAAAGGCTTATTTTCATTAGATTTTAAAAGCGAAAGTTGGCAGTTTTCTTTCAAAATTATCATATCCATGATACCCGCCGTTTTTGTAGGGTTGTTTTTTGAAGATGCTATTGATAACTTATTCAATAAAAACCTTTTATTAGTAGGTGCTATGTTACTATTAACGGGGGCATTATTATTTTTAGCGGATAGAGCAAAAAGTACTAACAAAAAAGTATCTTTCACGGATGCTACCTTAATCGGAATTTCGCAAGCTATTGCTATTTTGCCTGGTATTTCCCGTTCTGGAGCGACTATTTCTACTTCGGTTTTATTAGGAATAGACAGAACCCAAGCAGCTCGGTTTTCGTTCTTAATGGTAATTCCGTTGATATTAGGAAAAGTGGCGAAAGATATTTTGGATGGCGAAATTGCAACCGCAACTTCTTATTCAGTAGCTGAATATTCTGTTGGTTTTTTTGCGGCCTTTTTTACGGGTATTTTGGCTTGTACTTGGATGATTGCATTAGTAAAAAAATCTAATCTAAAATATTTTTCTCTTTATTGTTTTATTGTTGGCATCTTTGCAATCATTTATATGACTGCATAAATCATTTGCAATGATAAATTTAAATATGCCTTTTGACCCTATCGCTGGCGAAGTTCTTTTGGTTGACAAGCCTTTGGGTTGGACATCTTTTGATGTGGTAGGAAAAATCAGAGGAGTTATTCGTTACGAGTACGGAATTAAAAAAATAAAAGTTGGTCATTGTGGCACCTTAGACCCTTTGGCTACAGGGCTTCTCATTATTTGTACAGGGAAAAAGACCAAAACCATCGATGGTTATCAAGGGCTCGAAAAAACATATTCAGGTACCGTAAAGTTTGGGGCTACTACTCCAGGTTACGATGCTGAAATGGAAGAAGATGCTCAATTTCCTTTTGAACATATCAACCCTGAATTAATTGAAGAAAAATTAGTCGAATATAGAGGAGAAATCATGCAATCCCCTCCTGCTTTTTCAGCCTTAAAAGTAGATGGAAAACCTTTGTATAAAAAAGCGAGAACAGGAGAAAAGATAGAAGTTCCCAAAAGAAAAGTAACTATTCATAAGTTTGAGCAAACCGCCTACGAAGCTCCCTTTATGAACTTTGAAGTCATTTGTAGTAAAGGAACTTATATTCGTTCACTAGCTAATGATTTAGGCAAATCACTACAATCGGGAGGATACTTAACCGCACTAAGAAGAGATGCTATTGGTGAACATTTAGTTACCAATGCATGGAAAATGGATGACCTTATTCCTTTTATTAGGGAAAAAGGAAAAGAATTTACCCAAAATTCAACGAATCATAGTTAGAATAATAGATATAAGCCCACATACTAACAAAAAGTATAAGTGCTGTGAAGAAAAATAAAAAAAATAAACCTTTTTTTCCTTTGTTTTTAATACTAGCCATTTTCGGGTTTTAATTAATTTAAATATAATCTTTCTGCAAAATTATATCTTTTTTCATTTTTAAACTATTATTATTAAAATTTGTTTTCACAAAAAATAAATTAAACCAATGACAACATTAACAGAAGGGGCTGCTGCTCCCTATTTTGAGGGTATCAATGAAAAAGAAGAAAAGGTATCATTATCTGATTTTAAAGGAAAAAAGCTAATTCTTTTCTTTTACCCCAAAGACGATACTCCAGGTTGCACTGCTGCTGCCTGTACATTAAGAGATGATTTCGAGACTTTACAAGCTAAAGGGTTTGAAATGTTGGGCGTAAGTCCTGATAAATCGACTAAGCATCAAAAATTCATTGATAAACATAACTTTCCTTTCTCGCTTCTTGCAGACACAGAAAAGGACGTACTAAAAGCATATGAATGTTGGGGGCTCAAAAAAATGTATGGTCGTGAATACGAAGGTGTTATTAGAACTACTTTTGTCATCAATGAGGAAGGTACTATTGAAAAGATATTCAAAAAAGTAAAAACTAAAACGCACGCTCAACAAATTTTAGAATCTTACGAATAAAAATTAAAATATGAATAGCCCAACTGGTTATAAATTTATAAGAAAAGAGGAGGGAATAGATTTAAAAATAATGAAATCTGTTTATGATATACTCCTAAACGAACGAAACCAAAAGGAAATGAAGGTAATCGTTTTTGAATCACGTGATGCTGCCAATGTGGTTCCGATTACGCCCGATGGGAAAATAATTATGGTCAACCAATATCGTTTTGGTTCTCGAAAAATGAGTTTAGAACTACCTGGAGGGCTCGTAGATGATGGTGAATCTCACCTAGAAGCTGCCAAAAGAGAATTGCGTGAAGAAACTGGTTTTTATTCTGATGATATTCACTTCTTGGCTACTATTGGTTCTAGCCCTGCTTATATTGATGGTAATATTCACAATTATGTAGCTAGAAATGTGGAAAAAGTGGGTGACTTAATTCAAGATGATGGCGAAAATTTGGAGGTTGTTATATTGACCGTTGACGAAATGAAAGAGAAGATAAAAGACGGAACTATTCATCACCCCCACTCTATTTCCGGTCTGTGTAGAGTTTTTGATTTGCGTCATTTCGAAATTTAATCTAATAAAAAATACATGAAAATAATATCTTACAACGTCAATGGCATCCGTGCTGCTATCAAAAAAGGTTTTTGGGAATGGATGCAATCAGAATCGCCAGATATTGTATGCCTTCAAGAAACCAAAGCCATGGCAGAACAAGTAGATTTAGCACCTCTTCACGAAATGGGATACACGGACTATTGGTTTTCTGCTCAGAAAAAGGGATATAGCGGTGTTGCTATTTTTTCTAAACAACCTATTGATACCTTAATTTATGGTTGCGAACATGAATTGTTTGATTTTGAAGGTCGAGTAATTTGTGGGGTTGTTAATGATATTTTAATCTGTAATATGTACTTTCCTTCTGGGACTTCTGGAGACGAAAGACAATCTATTAAATACGACTTTTTAGATTATATTAATAATTGGTTAGATGAGAAAAAGAAGACTTATTCTGATATAATCGTTGTGGGAGATTACAATATTGCTCATACTGAAAATGATATTCACAACCCAAAGTCTAATAAAAAAACTTCTGGATTCTTACCCGAAGAAAGAGAATGGATGAGCACTTTCTTATCAAATGGTTGGACAGATGCATTTAGACATTTAAATCCTGAAGAAACATCTTATTCTTGGTGGAGTTATAGGGCTGGTGCTAGAGCTAAGAATAAAGGCTGGAGAATTGATTATCAATGCGTTACTACTCCATTAATAGATCGACTAGTATCCGCAGGGCAATTAAATGATGCGGTACATTCAGACCACTGCCCTACTTTCACTATCTTAAAATAACCTATTGTTTTGAATCAATTTACAGATATTTTATTCGATTTTGACAATACACTAGTCGATTTCAAAGCCAATAGTCACGAATCTTTTAGGTATGTTTATGAACAACTAGATTTAGATTTTGACGAGTCTGATTATGAATTATATTCAGGTATTAATGCGGCAGCTTGGCGAAAACTCGAAAAGGGTATTTTGGATTTAAAAACGCTAAAGATTCAACGTTTCGAGCTTTTCTTAATACAAGCAGGGTATCATCATATCGACCCTAAAACATTTCAGTGTTTATATATAGAAGGGCTGATAAAAAAAGTAAAGCCTTATAATGGAGTTACAGAATTGCTTTCTAAACTAAAAAAAACATATCGCCTTCATATTATTACCAATGGGCTCAAAGAAGCTCAACGCCCTCGACTAACTCAATTAGGTTGGTTACCTTTTTTTGAAAATATTTTTGTGTCAGAAGAAATAGGTTCTAGTAAACCTTCTATAGAGTACTTTAATACGGTTCTTTCTTCCTTAAAACAAAAAGATAAATCCAAACTGCTAGTTGTAGGTGACAACTTCAAAGCAGATATACTTGGGGCTAAAAATGCAGAACTACCTACTTGTTGGATTTCGATGGGACGAAGATGTCCTAAGCCTTCTCAATCCTCAGATTTTACGTTTGAAAA
>CALAJP010000190.1 GCA_937922815.1 uncultured Saprospiraceae bacterium | reverse complement strand
AGCCAACTAAGCACTTCTTGACAATTGCCAAATAGCCCATTTACTTTGTAACTTTGTGGGGGAATATTTCTACAAGTACTCGTAGAAACTGAGGAAGGCCTTCTTTTATCATACTTACTAAGTAGTTCCGAAAACTGGTAGTATAATTCAAAACTAAATTCTAGATTAAATTTTGTCCGATTACAAGAATTATTAAATTCAGTTATTAAAACATGTATTAACTTTTTCAATCCAAAATGGGGACTTGGAATATCTAAAAATAAAAATTAGTTTATTTCCAGTCGGTCATTCCATACTCAATGTCTCCTAAATATGTGGTGTAGCTATTTAAGTTATCATCAAATAATAGGTTATAAATTGAATTGTTACCATGTTTTAATGAATGTCTAAAAGTAACAAAAGGAATTATCTTTATTCCTTTAAATTCTGAACGAATCATTTTTTCAACTTCTAGAAAAACTTCTTGATAATGATGATCGGGAGAAAAAACACAGGAATGAGTCAATTCATAGTATTTGGTATATCTATCTGAATTATCCGTAAAATAACAAGAATTTTCTCCAAAAATCGTGAAATAATTACCAATAAAACTTTTTTTAAACCATAGTTTTCTGTTCATTCCTCCCCATTCATATTTTATATCTTCAATCATACAAGCACTAGAATAACATGGATGAGCTCCAAGAGTAAACCCTTCAGTAGGAAAAGAAGTTTCTAGACTTATTCTGTTTTCAAAATTCACCCATTTTTCAAATTCTTTTTCATCGTGCACATTATTAACAATTAAATCTTCTAAATGAGTTTTTGAAAAAAAAATTTCGCTCATTTTTAACTTATCACTCAACTCCCACCTATCAATATTGCCGTACAAATTATCGAGAAGCTCAGTTTTGTATTCTTTTTCAATATCAATAAGTAATTTTAAAAAATTCATTTCATATATATTTAAAACCAGTTTGGAGCTTCTTGACAATTACCAAATAGACCTTTTACTTTATAAGGTTGATTTGGTATTTTCCCAAAACATTTATTAGTAGAGATAGAAAAACTACCTTTTCCTCCTGTTAATTCAGTTACTTGTTTCTGTAATTCGATTTTAAAATAAGAATTAAAATCTTGTTGAGTCCAGTTACTACTAAAATCCCTAACCAATTCTCTAAAAGAGTTTTCCATAGCAAAAGCTAATAGTTCAGCTGCCTTAGTTGATGTTAACGATTTTCCATTTTTATCCTTTCCTTTCACTTGAATGCAAAGAACAGGAATAGCATGTACCGCCCAATTTACAAAATCTCTACTATAAATAGTTACTATATTTGTAACCTCTGTTGTGAAACCAAGGCCCACTTTTTTAAAATTAAAAGATTCTTTGCAAATACGTACATCTTTTGCCAGCCATGGTTCAGGATCTTTTTGCATAAGTTTTATGGTTTCCTTAGCCCTTTGTTTAGCTTGAGAGCTATAATTATTTCTATCCAAATAATCGTAGATACTCAAAGTCAATTGAACATTTTTTAGTAAGTATTTGATTTCTAGGTTTGATAAATTTAACTCATCGGCAATTCTGAATACAGTCTCAATATTTGGGCTATAAATTTTTGAAAACTCAGACATACTTAATGGGTATGCTCTAAAGCTTTTTGAATTTGATTGTAGTTTTACATATTTGGTCGATTTTAGTTTTTCTGTTCTTGTAAAATTTCTACTTTTTAGGTGATAATATACCGTTTGGCTTAACTCTGGGTTTTTATGTAAATAACTGTTTTCTTTTTCATTTATATCCAAATAAGGCATTACCGTTAAAGCACTTATTGTTGCATTATCATACAGTTCTGCTCCTTGGTAATATACCTTTGCAATATTGTTACTATACCTAAACCCTAATCGATTACCCATTATTCTCGATCGAGAGGTAGACGTACTGAAACCATAATACCGTTGTCCAAACACAGTCGTCGTAAACACATATTGATTCTTATTATTTCCTACTCCTCCTCTATTACTGAAACGAATACCTCCAAAAAAGTTTGTCACTTTTTTCCACTGTGAATCTAACCACCTTGGAAAACTATTTGGGTCAAAACATTTATCACTCTTACTTTTCGGGCCAAAACAATCCTCACTTCTTTGTATAATATCTTCAATGAATTTATTATTTCTTATATCTTTTATGGATTCTTTTTCATTCAATTGTACTAAAATAGATTCTTCTATGGTTTCTCCTCTTTCAATATACCTCATCAATTTATATTTTATTTCTCCACCTTCTTTATAAAAAACCAATTCGGTCTCTCTATTATAGGGAACAAAAAATAAATTTTTGCCTCCTAGTACTCCACTATACCTTCCTTTACTAAAGTCTAAAGAAAAATTAGTTTTTCTTAATTTTCCATTAGCTATATTGGATTCGTCGAATTCATCAAAATATGATTTGACTTCGTTGATATCTACAATTTCTCTTGTCAATTCTTGTTGATGTATTTCGTTTTCAACCAAAATCAAATCTTCATCCCTCTCACATGACACAGTACTGAATAATAATGAAAGTACCAGAATGAATAGGTTTAATAGTTGTAAGTTTTTCTTCATTATATTTAATTATTTAGTTGTTTATCTTGCTCTTTTCTTAAAAAATTGTTGCAACACTTTGACGTAAGAATCTTTGGTTTGCACACTTAGAAAATCAGAACCACTTTTTATGAACAAATCACTTACCCTTTCTTGCGTTTCGATAAAAGTTTGTTGATGTAATTCTCTACTTTTTTTATCCAAAGTATCGATATAGAAATACTCACCAGTTTCAGCATCTTGCAATTCTAAAACTCCGATTTCAGGAAGCTCTTTTTCGAAGGCATCGTAAATTTGAACCCCAATCAAATCGTGTCTTCGGCTGGCAATTTTAAGGTTTTGGTCAAAATTTTCATTTGTCAAGTAATCTGAAAAAAGGAAACAAATACTTTTCTTTTTGATAATATTATTCAAAAACTGTAATGCCGTATTGATGGAAGTCCCTTTTGATTTAGGCTCAAGTTGTAATAATTCACGGATAATTCTCAGAATATGAGATTTCCCTTTTTTGGGTGGAATATATTTTTCGATTTGGTCAGTGAAGAAAATCACCCCGACTTTGTCATTATTCTTAATAGCCGAAAAACTCAACACCGCAGCCAATTCAGTAACCATTTCTTGTTTGAATTGCTCGAAAGTACCAAAATATGCCGATTGACTAACATCAACCATCAACATTACGGTCAGTTCTCGTTCTTCTTCAAACTCTTTTACATGCGTTTCGCCCGAACGAGCGGTTACATTCCAATCAATATTCCTCACATCATCGCCATACTGATAAGCCCTAACTTCACTAAAAGACATTCCTCGCCCTTTGAAAGCAGAATGGTAATCTCCAGCAAAAATATGATTACTTATACTTTTGGTTTTGATTTCAATGGCTCTAACCTTTTTTATCAGTTCTGTGGTTTCCAAAAAAGAATATTTTAATCGTTTATAAAAAAAGTATTAAGGTACTTGAACCGTATTTAGTATTTGAGTGATAATGTCTTCCGAACGAAGGTTTTCCGCTTCAGCTTCATAAGTTATCCCAACTCGGTGACGCATCACATCCATACAAACGGTCCTAATATCTTCTGGAATCACAAAACCTCTTTTCTGAATAAACGCATAAGCTTTAGCTGCTTTTGCCAAGTCAATACTTGCTCTTGGCGAACCTCCAAAACCAATCATTGGTTCTAACGAAGCCAACCCAAAATCAGCAGGATTACGAGTGGCAAAAACAATATCAAGAATATAATTTTCTATTTTTTCGTCCATATATATTTTACGAACTAACTTTCTCGCTTCTAATATTTCATTGATGCTAACCACAGGTTTTGCTTTTGGCATTCCCTCAGGTCTCAAATTTCGTTGAACAATGATTCTTTCATCCTCTCTATTTGGATAATCAATCGAAACTTTAAGCATAAAACGGTCTGTTTGTGCTTCTGGCAATGGATAAGTTCCTTCTTGTTCAATGGGGTTTTGAGTTGCCAATACTAAAAAAGGCTCTTCTAATTTGAAAGAAGTTTCTCCAATGGTTACTTGACGTTCTTGCATCGCTTCTAATAATGCCGATTGTACTTTTGCAGGAGCACGATTGATTTCATCAGCTAACACAAAATTTGCGAAGATTGGTCCTTTACGAATATTAAATTCATTCTTCGAAGGGTTATAAATCATTGTACCCACAATATCGGCAGGTAATAAATCGGGCGTAAATTGTATTCTACTAAAGTTTGCATTTACAGCCGTCGATAATGTTTTTATCGCTAATGTTTTTGCTAAACCAGGAAGACCTTCCAATAAAACATTACCTTTAGCTAATAAACCAATCATTAGTTTTTGAACCATGTTTTCTTGACCAACAATTACTTTAGCTGTTTCGTCCCATAAGGTATCTAAAAAGCCAGATTGTATGGAAATTTGTTGATTGAGAGCTTCAATGTCAATTGCTTGCTTCATTATTTAACGATTTTTGTTTTTTAACTTTGAAAATTTGAAATAGGTTGCTAAATTATATTCTAATTGGTAAGCGTCATATAATTTGTGCAACAAGTTGTAAAAATAATTGAATATTCATATTTGAAAAAATTAACATCCATTTTTCTTTCATTCATAATAATGCCCAATAGATAGATATTTATTTTTAACGTAATATACAATATAGTATTTTGAAGAAAATAAAACGAGACTTTATTTTTAAACAAGGTAACTCAGGAACACCCCTGATTATAATACTTTGTGCGGTACACGGCAATGAACCCGCAGGTTATCTTGCTGCAAAAAATGTAATTTCTCAATTACCTTCTTCTAATGATTTCTCTATCGTTGGTATTTTAGGAAATATACAAGCATTTCATTCTAACAAAAGGTATATAGACCAAGACTTGAACCGTATTTGGAATATTCCATCTACTCCAAACACAAAAAACATAATCGAATTTTCGGAACGAGAAGAAATTATAAAAACCGTAAAATCCTGGGTAGCAAAGACGAAAGCTAAAGAAGTTTATTTTGTCGATATACATTCTACCTCTGCGTCTGGCACCTTTATTATTCCTTCGGAACATAATAATGGTATCGAATTACTACAATATATTGGTTTTCCTATCGTCAATGGTTTGCTCAAAGGTATACAAGGAACAACCATTCAGTTTTGGCAAAATCAAACTTTTTTTGATTGCCCTTTTTATGTTTTTGGTGTGGAAGCAGGACAACATCAAGACCCAGAGACCATTAAAAATGCAATAAAAGTTATTGAAAAAATGATTGAATATGTAACCGATAAAAAGCCTCAGCTACCGCTCTGTTCCACCGCTACGTATTCTTTAACTTATACTCACCTGATTAAAGAAAATGACAATTTTGTAATGAAACCAGGTTTTCAAAATTTTGATTATATAGAAAAAGGAAAAACTTTGGCGATTCACAATAATAAAGAAATACCTTGTCCCGAAGATTGTTATATTTTAATGCCTCTTTATCAAAAACAAGGTTCTGAAGGTTTCTTTCTGCTCCGTCTTCAAGATTTGTCCATGGGGCAATAAGCTTATCCAAACATTAAGTTTGTAAATAAAAAAGAGTCCTTTGTCGAACAAATAGTTCTCTAACAGGCTATCTTCTTTACTTTTGAACCTATTATTCATCAAATTCGCTATACATGAATCCCTATAAAGTAGAAGTAATATCCTCGCCTTGGTCAGCGAAATCGTTAGCAGGAAAAGTTGAAGAACGGTTGAATGAATTAGATTTTGAAAATGTGGATATCATTTCGGTTTCTTTTGGAACAAACGCTTCTATGGGGCCCTCTGCTTTTATTGCCTATCGAAAAATACTATCTGAAGAAGAACAATTGGAAAGCGATTTATTATAATTGAATTTTAAACCTTCTTACTCATTTTTGTTCAAAATATTCATTATTCATGAAAAAGAAATATATAATTGGTGGCGTTGTTGTTCTTGTTTTAATAGGTATAATTGCGGTTATGGCAGGTAGCGGAGAAGAAGAAGCCAAAGAAGTTACTATTAAAGAAGTACAAAAACGTACGATTAAAGAGGTGGTTACTGCCAGTGGAAAAATTTTCCCAGAAACAGAGGTCAAAATATCTTCTGACGTATCAGGTGAGATTATTGAATTGGATGTTGAAGAAGGAGATTCTGTAAGACAAGGTCAAATATTAGCAAAAATTGACCCCGATGCTTATCAATTTCAAGTAGAGAGGGCTGAAGCTCAATTAAATTCATCGAAAGCCCAATTGGCTAATTCAAAAGCGAATGTTAAAAACCTTGAAGCCAACGTTATTCAGTCTGAAGCTCAACTAAAAAACATCAAAGCTCAGTTAGAAAACGCTAGTGTAATATACGAAAGAAATAAAAAGCTGAATGTTGAGAAAATGATTTCCGACGCTGATTTGGACCTTTCTTATGCTAACATGGAAGCCTTGAAAGCTAACTTATCGGGTGCAGAAGCATCAATATTGAGTGCAAAAGCAAGTCTAGAAGGAGCAAAAGAATCTGTAAAAGCTTCCAATTTCTCGGTAAAGAGTTCTTCTGCTACCCTGAGTGAACTAAAAACTTCATTAAAAAGAACAACGCTTTATGCTCCTATTTCTGGAATTGTCTCTATGAAAAATGTAGAAAAAGGAGAACGAGTTGTCGGAACTATTCAGATGACAGGAACAGAACTACTTCGTATTGCTAATTTAAACATCATGGAAGTAAAAGTAGAAGTCAGCGAAAGTGATGTGGTTAAAGTTAAATTACAAGATAAAGTTTCGATAGAAGTAGATGCTTATAGAGATCGAAAATTTGAAGGAGAAGTTGTTTTAATTGCTAATTCGGCTAGTAATGCGGCAGCAAGTGAACTTTCAATTAACAACGATCAAGTAACCAATTTCTATGTTACGATTCGAATTGATGAAAATTCTTATAAAGATTTATCCCAAAAAGGGTACCCATTCCGACCAGGAATGTCTGCTACCGTTGAAATTAATACCGCTACTGCAAAAGACGTCGTAAGTGTACCTATCCAAGCGGTTACATTACGTGACTTAACGCCTGATGATGAAGATAACACTGATACGGAAGTCGTGTTTGTACAGCAAGCAGATTCAGTAATCGTTACGCCTGTCAAAATAGGGATTCAAGACAACCGTTTTATTTATATCACTGAAGGTCTAAATGTTGGTGACAAAATTGTTACGGGTCCATATTCTGCTATTTCTAAAGAATTGGAAACTGGAGATAAGGTTAAAGAAAAGGAAGAGAAAGAAGATGAAAAGTAAGGCGTGAGAAGAGTTAGGGTTTTTATATACAAACGGGGAATACATAACGTTGCTTATACCATTTTCCAATTCAGCGTTAAGCAACTTTACGACCTCAAATATTCCCCCAGTACCTCAGCAATAGACTCTTCCGAAGCCATAGCAGGAACTATTGCGGTATATCCATATTCTTTCAAACAATCCGCAGTCGTATTTCCTATCGCAATGATTATAGGGCTTTCTATTTTTTTTAGATGATCGATATAACAAGATACATTCAGTGGACTCATAAAGATTGAAATATCTGTCTTGGGAATTGCAAGTCCTGTTTTTTTGGTATTTTGATAAACAGGGATATCCAAACAATCTCTTTGGTTCTGAATCATTTTTTGAATACTCTGTCTCGATTGATTGGCTCTGAAAAAGAGAATTTTCTCGTGAGCTTTGGTTTCATTTAAAAACAGATAGGCGGTTTCTATGGGGTGACCATTTCCTACAAAGTCTGCTTTCAAGCCATATTTTGATAATACTTCCAAAGACCTACGCCCAATAATACCAATTTTGTATTGAGAAAGTATGTTTAAATCAGCAATTTGATCTAAAAAAAACTGAACTCCTTTTTGACTATAAAAAAATAACCAATCACATTCAGGTAGTTGTCGAGGCAAAGAAATAGGGCTAAAAGTTAGCAAACTCATGCTATAAAGTGCTGCTTTGTTTTTACAAACTTTTCTTATTGCACTGGTACTTTTTAACGCTCTACTGATAAAAACCGACTTCATTTATCCTTTCAACATTTTCAATATTTCTTCTGCCATTCCTATCGAAGTACTTGAAGAATAGCTAGCAAAACGCACTTCCTCATCCGAACTAGGAGCATAAGCCGCCCGCCCATGAAGATAGCCATATTGGTCCATTTTTACATTGACGCCTAAAGGAACGTGACATCCTCCGCCCATCATTTTCAAAACGCCTCTTTCTACATTTGTACAAGAAGATACATTACCGTCATGTAGTTGAAATAAGATTTTACGCATCGTCAAATCTGCTTCGGCACATTGAAAAGTCATTACCCCCTGAGCAGGAGCAGGCACAAATTCTCGTGCATTTAGCTTTACAACTTCGTAAGCAGACAAATCTATTTCTAAACGTGTCAACCCTGCACCTGCGAGAATAATAGCATCAAAATTGCCCTCTTCTAGTTTTTTCAATCGTGTAGGCACATTTCCACGAATATCTGCTAAATTAATGTCCTCTCTATAATGTTTTACAAATGCTTTTCTTCGTGCAGATGAAGTACCAATTGTTCCGTTTTCTACCACTCCAAAAGGTTGAAACTTGTCATGTTTATCTTTTCGGATAACAACCCAATCTTGATCATTGGCTCTTGAAGAAACTCCTGCCAACACCAAACCTTCGGGTTGAGTCGTGGGCATATCTTTCATAGAATGTACCGCCACATCTACAACCCCTTGCAATAGAGCATCTTCTAATTCTTTTGTAAAGAAACCTTTACCTTCTATTTTATCAAAACTAAGGTGTTGAATCTTATCTCCTTTGGTTTTAATAATTTTCAAGGTGGTTGGGTGTCCCATTTTTTCAAGGACTGACTTTACATAATTGGCTTGCCAAAGCGCTAATTTACTGCCTCTTGTTCCTATAACGATACTGCGTTTATTCATACAGAAAGATAATTTTAGCACAAAGATAGGCATAGTTTAAAACTATTTTCTTTGCAATTATGGATTATCTTATCTAATATTGAAAGAATTTTTACCAAATTAAAGTAAAATACGCTAATGAAAAAAATCACCTTATTCTTATTTGTGTTCAGTCTTGGCATTATGGTTCAGGCTCAAGAGCAAAAAAGTTCTTATGAGGCTACCCTATTGGAAATGTTTTCGGTTTCGGGAACAGAAGAGGCTTATAAAGTTGCCATAGTACAAACGATGGGAATGCTAAAGAGTCAATATTCAAACGTAGATGCTACGGTTTGGAAAGATTTAGAAAAAGAGTTTTTAAAGACTTCTCTTAATGATTTGGTCACTTTGTTAGTACCTGTGTATCAAAAAGAGTTGACAGAAGGAGACTTGAATGCAATTATTGATTTTTATAAAACTCCTGCGGGGAAAAAATTCGCAGAAAAAAACCCAATCATCATGCAAGAATCTATGAAAGTAGGTCAGCAATGGGGAATGGAAATAGGGATGAAGTTCGCTAAAAAAATGAAAGAGAAAGGCTATTAATAACTTTTCTCTTTCTGTATATTTTTAATATTTCTGGTTTAGCATATTATTTCCAAGCCAAAAATTGCTCAATCAATGCATTCGTACTACTGTCTTGATTGGGCTTTTCTTTTTGTTGAAGTTGAGGAATGATATTTTTAGCCAATTGTTTTCCTAACTCTACTCCCCATTGGTCAAAACTAAATATATTCCAAACAACTCCTTGTACAAATATTTTATGCTCGTACATCGCTATTAATGAACCTAAAGTCTCTGGAGTCAATTTCTTAACCAAAATTGAATTTGATGGTTTATTACCTTCAAAAACTTTATAAGGAGCTAATTTTTCAATTTCTGTAT
>CALAJP010000189.1 GCA_937922815.1 uncultured Saprospiraceae bacterium | reverse complement strand
AATTACGTTTTTTATCCGAGTTGCTTATTTCTTAGCATTACATTTGATACACCGCCTAATTATGGTGGAGTTAGTTATAATTCCTGTGTGATCAGCACTCACTAAAACGGTAAATTTGCGGTAGTAAAACAAGGCGATAGTTACAAATTGTCTCAATGTGGATGTATAGATGTTTCTGATTTTATAAACCCAACCGTAGCTACTGCAACACCTGTGTACTCCAATATTTTGATGACCATTCATTATGAAGGGAATACGGTCTCTGCGACACCTGACCATCCATTTTTTGTAGTAGAAAAGAATGATTTTGTTCCTTTGGAAGATATCCAATCAGGAATGCACCTCAAAGGAAAAGACAATTATTATAGCATAGATTCCATCACTCGTGCCAACGACGCTTGGGTAATGGATATAGCACCAAACGAAGAATTGAGTTATTATGTCGGTGAAGAACCAATTCTTACTTCTATGAATAATGGTTGTGATTTCTTATTGAGACAAGCATTGTTGATAGCAAGGAAAGACCCAGAAAATTATACCAAGTTGTTTGAAGCAGCCAACACAAATGCAGAATTATTCCATAAACTCCTCGAAAAACTACCCCAAGGACAAGCAGGAGCTTTATTTGATGAATTGGCAAATTGGGATGCTGATGCCATCAATAGCTTCATTGCTGCATTGAATAAAGCAGACCGAACACTTTCTGGAGCACACATCAGTACTAAAATAGACCAATTAAACAAAGACATTTTAGAGAAGTGGTATATACTTTATGAAGCTAAAACCTTACCTCGAAAACGTTTCGATTTTGACTTCTTGAACAGTAAAACGATTGAGGAAATTAAGTCTATAGCTAAGAAAGGTAGTTCAAATTTGGCTGATGCGGTGGGAAAATCTAAAATCATTACAAAACTTGATGCTTTAGGGGATTTAACACACGCCAAAAATTTTGTAAATAGCTTAGATGCTGTTGCAGATGCATCGCTTTTATCAAAAGTAGATAACTTAACAAATGATGAACTCCTCAAGTTGGAAAAATTTTATTCTAATTTATCCTTGCCGGGGAATTTTAAAACTCTTGGAAAGCTAAATTTCGAACAAGTTGCAGTTTTGGGCGATTTTGGTACAATTAAGATAAAGTACAAAAATGGTTTGCCTAATTTTAAAGAGGTAAGTCCCAATATGAATTTTGTTGATGGTTCGAGTTCAAAATTTAAATATTCTTCCGAATCATTGAATGGCGGTAAATTAAATAGTAGTGACTTTAAATCAGCAAATGAAGCTTTAGCAAAAAAAATGGGTGTTGAAAAGGTTAATGGAAAATGGCCTAAATTGAATTCAGAAGGTTATTTGCAAAATGGGAACTATAGGTGGAAAAAAACAGGACCTAATTTTTCGTTAAATTTTGAACTAAAAATAAACGGGAAGTGGAAGAAAATGACTTGGCATCATTTTGAAGATGGCAAGACTATGTTTCCAGTACCTACAGATATTCATAATAATAGTTTGTTTAGGCATTCTGGTGGAAAATCTATAATTGATTATGGAGATAAAGTAAGTCTTAAAGGAAAGTTGTTTGTGTTTGAGGGGTTTTAACTATTCGTTAGAATAATCATATTGTTGAATTTGTGTGATAAAATCAAAAATACTTTCAGCTACAAACCTAAATCGACCCGATTCATTTTCAATGTCGACAAAAACTTTATCTATGTTTTTCCCTCTCAATGAAATTAATATACCACCACTATGAATTTGAGATGTTGCAAATTTGAACATCTCAAATTTTTTTATGTAGTCACTTTCATTTAGATAAGATTTCATCAGATTCCTTAAATCATATTTTATCTCGTCAAAAGCTAAATTTTCATCAGGATGAAATATATGATGCCCTTCATCTGGTTTTAGAGAATTTAAAATGAAAGTCTTGCAAAATGTTTTAAATACAGGTGGTAAAGAGATGTTAAATTCTTTTTCTAACTCTTCAACATATCCTTTTTCATTTTGAGGGACTAAATCAAAGTTTCCAAATATGTTTTTCATATGTTCTTAAGTTTAGTTTCTTTAATAATTATATTTCTCAAATCTCAATAGAATAAAGGTATAAAAATTATAGATTGGTTTTTCAACTAGCATTTCATTTTTAATTGAAAACTTAGACAAAATAACCCCCGATATCCTCCAAACGTGGCATAAGATTTATAAAGCAGGAGATGAGGTCCTACCACAAAAACGGTTCAATTTTAAATTTTTAAATGATTGCAAAGATTGTACTACAATAGATGGTTTTAAAAAATTAGACAATAAATCCATAGCCAAAATACTAGACAAAATAGATGATTCAGAATTTCCTGATGTTTCTAAAATGGCAAAAGATAGAGGCTACGTTAGGTCAAATTTACTCGGTTTTATGAATAAAAGCCTAAGGATCCATTTGCAATACAGTTCCAAAATTCTTTAGAAAGTGCAACCGATACCCAAAAGGGGAGTAGAACTTGGGAAGAATATTTTACATATTTACAAACTGAAAAAGGTTTTAATATTTTCGAAATTCATCATATATTGCCAGTGAATTTATTATCTTCCGAAGCATTGCAAATCTATTTTCAACATTACAAAGGGGCAAATAAGATTAGTTTTAATGCTTTGGGAGACTCTAGAAATGCAATTCCTTTGGAACATCTCAGTAATGGTCGTGGTGTTCATACCCAACACGGAGATTATGAAGCAGCTCTAAGGGCTTGGATAGAAAGTAAATGGAATAAAATAGATGAAAGGTCAATATCTGTAGATAAAAAACTTGGTAGATTTCACAAAGAAATAGAAAAACTAACGAAAGCCTTACAAAGCGAACTCATCGAACAATCGGTATAAGGGAATAAAAATGTGAATGATTTATTTGGGGTGAAAGCTAAAGGTCTACCATTATAGAAACGTGATATTATTTTAATAGAAGCAGTAGAAAACACATTAGGAATATGAAATATTATGGAATTGATAGAGGCTATGTAGATTGGGTATTATTCTGTTTACAAAGTGAAGTAGATAGATTGGGTTTATCTGAAATAATGGAATTAAATCAAAAGCGATGGGAGACTCCAGAGACTATCAATATGTATGTAGATACGAGATATATAGAAGATGTAGAAGATTATAGCAAGCCAAGAATGGCAAGTACGATGTTGTGGCAAAATGGTATCCACGTCAGAAATCTAAAAGACGCAAAGAAACCGTATAATGAAGGTTTTTTTATTTCGGAAGAATTATATGAAGTAATCAAAGATTTCAAAAGTCCAAACTGCCAGTTTATTCCTGCTCGGGTAGAAAATGTAATGGAAGATAAATGGCATAACTATTATTTATATTATATATTATATCAGCCCAATTTTATGTGTAATATAGACATCCCCTCTACAATATTTAATGTTAAAAACAGGGAAACGAAAGAAATAGATGGAGAAATTAGCTTTAAAGACTTTAATAGTTTTATTGAAGAAGAAGATGTAAATTATGCCGAAATAGAATACATACCCAAAGAAATAGTCTTAAAGTCAGACTATGATTTTGTAAATAATGGATTTAATTTTACGGTATCGGAACGCTTACGCCAAGCGATAGAGGCAGCAGGAATTGAAGCCTGTTTTTATGATTTGGATTATGAGGTAAGAATAGGAGGAAATAAGAATGTGTGATAGGAAATCCTTGCTCTATTTTACTTTTTTTACATTATCTCCAAAGGGAAGACATGCATGATGTGGTTTGTGAACTAATACGATATTTCCCTCTTTGGAGAGGCAACGTTAGAATGGTAGTTTTAAAAGAGAGGACAGCAAGTTCTTGGTTTCTCAGAAGAGTGAAAAAGCAAACTAGACGTGGATCCTCCCTCTGACTCCCTCCGAAGGGAGAACCTGCATAATAATTCCCTCTTTGGAGAGGCAGCTTGAGAATGGTAGTTTTAAAAGGAGAGGACAGCGAGTTCTTGGTTTCTCAGAAGAGTGAAAAAGCAAACTAGACGTGGATCCTCGCTCTATTTCACCCTTCTTACGTTGCCTCCAAAGGGAGAACACACATGATATTTCCCTCTTCGTAGAGGCAGCGAAGAAGGGTAGTTTTAAAAGAGAGGATAGCGTTTAGTTAGCCCCCAATACGCTAATATCCCAATCCGCCAAGAAGCCAACCCACCAACTAACAAACCAAATTTTCAACTTCAGATACACTCGGTCCAGTCAATTTTGGAATGTTTGTAAATAAATCGTATTCAAACTGAAAAAATAGCTAAAAAAGAATATATTCTTTAAATTCTGCTCTACTGACGAATACTCAGTTTTCGAGCTTTTAAATTACGCTTGCTCTTAATGGAAATTATATAAATTCCCGTACTCAATTCATTAACATCAACTTTGATAGAACTTTTATTAATATGATCTTTCTGAAAACGAGTTCTCCCTATTATATCCATAATTTCGATGTGCTCAATGGGGTTATCAGGATTGGTTTCAATGGTTACAAAATCAGATGTGGGATTAGGATATATATTAATTTCGTGGGGTGTGGTCTCTAAAACTACTTCCTCTTGAGGGGCTCTAGTGAAATTCACATCGAGCACATAAGGTTTAGATAATAATTGATTATCACCTTTGTAATACATATTTACTTCGATTGAGCTACGGATTTCATTTTTGGTTTTAATGCCTTCTACATCTTCATCAATAACAATTCCAATAGTTAAAATATCTCCAAAACCAGATAGTGTATTTTTCCCTACTCTTGAATATCCTACATCTAATCTTCCATTCCACGGTGTTTTTACCATTTCTAAGGTAGGAGCTCCTAATTTAGACCAAGCGTTTTGATTGAAATCTACAAAAACTGAATTGGCATCAAAAACTAAAGGGTTGTAATTAAAATCAAATGCAAGACCGCTAAAATCAATTGCAGGGTTGGATTGGTCACCAACTCGAATTTGATATTTTACAGTGTCTCCTGCTGATAATTCGTTTTGATTTTTGCCAACATATTGCAAATAAACAGGAATATCGGCTTTGTTAACTACCGAGTTTACCAAATTATGTTCATTGCCATAAAACCTATTGATTGCTGTGGTGTCTTTCAGGCTTACCAAACCATCGCCATTAGCGTCAATATGTTTATAATTGTATGCTTTATTGGGGGCAAAAGAATTAACCCAATCGTTAGCACTTTGTCCATACCAAATATTAGACATTTGTTCTTCTCGGGGTATCCCTTTTAATCCAATATGTTCGCCCAGCTCTAATAAGTCAAGCATGTCAACCCGACCATCATGATTGTTGTCACCAGCCCAAACGCAGTCACTAAGGCAATAATCGCCTTTACCCTCCATCTGAGGGATTACATCCATTTTTATGCGTACCTCTTTACAACGACTACCCAAACAATAAGAAAAAGTAAAAAAGTCTTCACCTACATATCCTTCATTGGGTTCATATATTATCATATTTTCACCATTAACTGTTTGATTTTGATGAACATAATCATTGTTCCCTTTCAAGAAAGAGACACGACCATTAGTAGGCTGTTTCAGAACCTGAACGTCATAATCCATGAAACTACTTTCGTACCTAATTATTTTGGGTGTATTAGAGAAAGTCCCGAAGGAATAATTTCCTTGGTCGGGGACTTGATTGTTGATAGTGATGGTAACATCTGCCTGCCCTACGTTGTCAGAAACAAATCCTAAGTTATAACTAAAATTAACTACTCCTACAAAAAATGGTTCGGGGTCGTATAATAGTTTTCCATCTTGCAACGTAACTTTTCCGTGGGACGGTTGGCTAAATTTGGAAATCGAATAACTTCCAAGGTCATTCGCTTTGACATCTATTAAGATACTTTGATTCATAGGTGTAAAGACTTGATCATCTTTAGCTGGACCAAATGAAGTCGTTTTTTGTATTACATAAATATCGAAACTGGTATTATTGACGTTCGAAAATTGAATTTTATCATTTCCAATAAAACTTTCATTAGGAGTGTATGACCAATTAAATGCTGAAATCTGTTCTAACGAACCATTGCTAGGTAGTGTAGTAATACTTTGATTAGGTGGTAAGGTAAGGTTTAATACTTCTCCTTCGTTTACTATCAAAGAATAATTATGGTCAACAGGGTTTAAAGATTCAACCATTATATTGACGTTGGCCGTTTTACAGTTTTGAACCGTATCACAAACTAAATAAGTTATAAAGGCATTTCCTTCAAAATCTTCGTCAGGCGAAAAAACAATAAAGCCATCTTCGACTCGTGTCACTCCATGTTGGGAGATTAATATATCGTCTACACTCAAAGGGCTGTCTGTCCCAAAATCATTTTTGAGTACATTTATAGAAACTGCGGTGTTGATAGCTGTTGTTAAGTAATCATCTTCGGGTTCTAAAATAGATGGATGCACATTGACTGTTATTTCATCCCATTTATAATCTGTTATAGATTCCCATAAATCAAATTGAATTTTATCTTGTCCTATGAACCCTGGTTTTGGAATATAATATAATAACTTTTTGCCTTGAGCATTTACACTTCTGAAGTAGGTAGTTCCGTTATTTGATTTAGTAGAAAAGGTGTTGAATGGAGAAGAAAAATATTCATGAATGAGCGTATCACCAACTTTTATATCGTATGTTGTGTTTTGAGCCAAAACGGGTTGGACATATAATAATAGAAATAAAATTAATATGAGTTTTGGTGTTTTGCACATGTTTAGTAGGGATTTAAGAGTGTTGTTTATCTTAAATAGATAACATCCACTGATTAAAAGCTATTTATTAAAAAAATAAATAATGTAATTTTGTAAACGTGTGTATTGGAGTATGGGAGGCTTACTATAAAAAGCTTATTATCGTAATATGCAAGTTAGCCTAAATCAGCGAAAAAATCAATCAAAAAATGCAAAATAACAAATTATTATCAATAATAACTCGGTTTGATAAAGTTCTGTTAAATCGCCTTAGAAAGTTTATTGCATCGCCTTTTTTTAATGCAAACAACAACATTCTGCTATTGTTCGATTGGTATGTTGAAGGAATTAAGAAGAAGAAAAAAGAGACTTATTTTGATTTGAAAATATTTTGGAAATTAAACTTCCCAGATTCATCTTACCAAGATGCTAAACTTAGAAAACTAAAATCCGATTTGTTGAAGATTGTTGAAAAATTTTTGATTCAATTAGAATTGGAAAAAGACAGTACTCAGCAATCCATTTATTTAGCTCAATCTACGGCAGGAGGTAATTTTAATAGACTCAATAATACGGCAAAAAGTAATTTGAAACGAGAAATAGAGAAATCACCATACAGAAATGCGGATTTTTATTTGAAAAAATATTACGCTAATCGTGCTATTTATTTGCTTGACGATATGGAATTGGTTCGTAAATCGGATGCTTCTATTTTGGACTTGAATGAAGATTTGGACATCTTCTTTTTGACGGAAAAACTAAAGTTAGTTTTCGAGTCTTTGACTAGAAAATCAATAATAGATAAAGAAATTGAAGTTACTTTTAGCGAGGAATTGATTCAATGGATAAATCATTCTGATTATAAAAATATTCCCAGCATTGCTATTCCTTTTCACGTAATACAAGCATACAAAAACGACGATGACAACCACTATAAAGAATTGGTGAAAATGCTGGAGGCACATATCCATGAGTTTCCAAAGAAAGAAGCCGAAAGTTTCTATACCTATGCTATCAATTATTGCATTAGACAAGTAAATAAAAATAAAGCTGAATTTAATGAACAGTTTTTGACCATCAATGAACAGATGTTGAAAAGTAACTTAATCGAGAAAGGGGAGTGGTCGCCTTGGAAATATAAAAACATAGTTACTATTGGTTTGAGAGATGAAAAATTTGAATGGGTCGAATATTTTATTCATCAATATTTAGAATATCTTCCGCCCAAATATCAAGACAATGCCCTTAATTTTAACCTTGCCAATTTATATTATTACACCCAACAATATGACAAGGTTATTGAATACCTTCATAAAGTGAAATATAATGAAGTGACTTATGAACTTAATGCAAGAACATTGTTTATTGTTACTTATTATGAATTGGACGAATACGATGCCATGATATATCAATGTGATAGTTTTACGTCTTATTTGAAACGACACAAAGAATTAGCTAAGGATAAAACGCAACGGTTTTTGAATTTTGTTAGATATTCTAAAAAAATAATAAACAATCGTTTTGCAGACCAATCGGTAATTGATAAACTACGTTTGGATATTGAAAAACATCAGATTATTAATAAAAATTGGCTACTCACTAAGTTAAATGAATTATGATGTCGCTTTTATGATTTAGATTCAAGTAATAAGTTGAGAGTAAGAGATGAGTTTTAGAGAAGAATGGCGTTGCTTCGAAAATTAATAGTAGGCATCATCAAAAGGTATCAATATGCTTTTATCTTTGCATAGATAAATTACTTAACGACCATTCAGCTAAGAATAAAAATGAAGATATTTTACATTATTCTTTTATTACTATTGATTAATGATGAGGTCAAATCTCAGTTAGATTTAGATAATATTTCCAAAAATCTTCTATACTTAGAAGTTGGAGGCATCGGAGGATATGGCTCTCTTAATTATGAAAGAATAATACTCATAAAAGAGAAATTAAAAATTGGAGCAAGGATTGGCTTAAGTACTTATAATGTAACCGATTTTAGGACTAAATTCAATCCTGATGTAATTATTCCTATAGGCATAAATGGACTGTATGGAAATAGCCATAAAATAATGGTTGGCTTTGGTCAAACAATATCAAATATAGTAAGCGTTAACCCGTCTAATTGGAGAACTCAAAGAAAAACGAATCTTCACCTAAATTTTTCTCTTGGATACAGGTACCAGAAAAACGAAGGCGGGATGATGTTTGGTATTAGCTACACTCCAATGGTTGAGTTTTATAAATCGTATAGACATTGGGTGGGAATTTCAGTAGGGTATATGTTTAAATCTAAAAAATGAAAAATACAGTAATACTATTTTTATTATTTATGATATCATCTTGCCACAAAGAAGAATTTGATATTTTAAATCTAAATAATAATCAAATATCGGTTTTAGGTCATGGAGGGATGGGAATAGGACATACTTACCCACTTAATAGTTTTGAATCAATATTGAATTGTTTAAACCTAGGAGCAGAAGGCACTGAAATAGATGTACAGATGACAAAAGATAGTGTTTTAGTGGCGTTTCATGACCCGTTTCTTGAACATTCTACAAATATGTCGGGTCAAATTTTTAATAAAGAATGGAACGAAATTAAGAACGCTGTATATACCGACCAACCATATACAGACTATAGGGTGGTTACGTTAGATGAGCTTTTTTCTAATATTCCGAATTTAACAAAATACACTTTCTTTTTAGATTGCAAAAATTTCAATCCTGATATGTCGCCCGCATATTCAAAAACTTTTAATAATGCTATTATTCAAATTATAAACAAATATGGATTAGAAAATAGTGTATATTTTGAATTTAAAAGAGTAGATTTAATTGAATCGTTAAAAGAAATTAGGCCTGACTTGAATATATTCGTGTACGAAGATTTTGATTTAGGATTAGAAATAGTGAACAAATATAGTCTACAAGGAATAACAATCTCGGTAGATAATATTTCAAAAAACGAGGTGACAAAAGCACATGATAATGGAACTATGATTGCTGTTTTTAATGCACATTCAAAAAAAAGGAATATTGATGCTATCGAAAAAAATGTTGATTTTATTCAATCGGATAGAGTGAAGCATTTAATTAAAATGTTACGGTAATATCGTTTTGTATAAAATACTACCAAAACAAATAAATGACAGGAAACTTAACTTTTATCAAAAGATTAAAAGTAAATGTGCTTTTTTTGAAAATTATGATGCCTATTAGTATTTTAAAAAACGAGCATAAATGTTTGTTTAAAACATCAAAATAATATTCTTATTACTTGACGAGACAGTAAACTGTCCCATTCGATTTGATATTTGATACTTATAAATTTGAAAAAAATAAATATTTTCATAATTTAAAGACAAAGACCTAAGAATATAATTTCTAAATTTACATTTTCATAATACGTTAATAGATTAGAACGTTTTATACTGGGTCGAACTTCATTAAATGGTCTTGACCACAAATCAATACGATAACGAAAACCTTACTTTATACAAAATGAAAATATTTTTTCAATCCTTTACGATTCTTTTGTTGGGAACATCATCGCTGATGGCACAACTAACCTCTTTTTATACAGAACCGAACCGAGCTTATAAAAGGTCGGCTCAGTTTTATGAACAAGAATTGTTCGCACAGTCCATAGCTGCCGCCGAAAGTTTTACTAATCAAGAAAAAAGAATTGATGAGGAAACTTTTAGGTCTATGAAAATGAGAGCTGAAGTACTCAGAGGAAAGGCTACCATTATGAATCAACGTAAAGAGGGCGAAGTATTAATGACCGATTTTATTCGCAATTATTCGCCAGACCCTGAATCTTATCAGGCTGCCATTGTAGTGGGAAACTATTATTTTAATACAGGCAATCATCAAGAAGCCATTGAATATTACAATTTGGTGGACTTTTATAACCTTTCTCCCGAAGACCAAAGTGAATTGATTTTCAAAAAAGGATATTCTTATTTTGTAAACAAGGAATTTGCACTTGCCAAAGGAGCATTAAATTCAATCAAAGATAGACCTGGAAAATATTTATATCCTGCCAACTATTATTTAGGAATGGCATATTATTTTGAAGAAGATTTGGCGAGTGCCGAAAAATCATTGCGAGTCGCAGAGCAATCAAAATCTTATCAACCTTATATTCCGTTTTATGTAAGTCAAATTTTATTCAATCAGCAAAAATATAACGATTTGGTGGATTATGCGGAACCTCGAATCGAGCAAAGAGGATTAAGAAAAAGTGCTTCCATCAAACAATTATTAGGGCGAGCGTATTTTGAATTAGGTAATTATGCCAAGTCCTTGGCTTATTTGGAGGCGTATGCTGAAAAAACACGTAAAATGATGCCTGAAGATTTTTATCAATTGGGTTATTTACATTACCTAAATAAAAACCATACTGAAGCGGTTAAGTATTTGTCGGAATTAATGCCATTAGAAACGCCATTGGCTCAATCAGGACAATATTTGTTAGGAAATAGTTATTTGGAAATGAATAACAAAAATGATGCATTATCAGCTTTTAACCATGCGGCACAGTTAGAACATGACCTTGATTTGCGTAAAGAATCTCAATGGAATTATGCAAAACTATCGTATGAACTCAATAGACCCGATGTTATCAATACCCTAAAAGCAATAGATAATAGCCACCCTTATTATCAAGATGCTCAAATATTATTATCAACGGTTCTTTTGAATACAAGAGATATGGATAAGGCTTTGACTATCC
Source organism: uncultured Saprospiraceae bacterium (assembly GCA_937922815.1). GTDB lineage: Bacteria > Bacteroidota > Bacteroidia > Chitinophagales > Saprospiraceae > CALAJP01. The sequence goes on along the minus strand of CALAJP010000189.1, from coordinate 12,043 downwards.
TGTCGGAGTTAGAGTCGCCTTCTCCCGAAATGGACAAAACGTATCAAAAAGTATTATACATTAAGGGCGTACAACTTTTTAAAGAAGAAAAATTCACAGAAGCAAGAAGTTATTTACTGCAAGCTCAAGAAAAAAACTATGACTTAGAAACAGAGGCATTAGCTAATTTTTGGTTAGGAGAAATTGCTTATATTCAAAACAAACCCAATAGTGCATTGACTTCATATACTAAGTTTATAAATAAGTCAAGAAACTTAAATGATTTGCCTGATGAATCGAATATTGCTACGGCTCATTACACCATGGGGTATATTCAGTTGAAAGAAAAACAATACCAAAAGGCATTACATCATTTCGAAAAAACGACAGATTATATAAAACGAAATTCGAATAGGATTGAAAGCGCATATGTTAGAGAGCAAATTTTAGGAGATGCCATTCTTCGAAAAGGAGATTGCTACTTTGTTTCCAAACAATATAGTAAAGCACTTCAAAACTACGATGAAGCGGTACAAAGAAAATATTCAGGGTACGTGTATGCCTTATTTCAAAAAGCAATGATTTTAGGGCTAAAAGATAAACCTCTTGAAAAGGTAATTGCTCTTGAAAAAATCGCTTCTAATCATCCCGAATCTCAATACGCAGATGATGCCTTGTTTAATGCGGGCGTTACTTATCACGAACAAAATGACCTTGATAATGCCCAAAAACCTTATTTAAGATTGATCGAAAATTTTAAAAGTAGTGTTTATTATAATAGAACATTGCTACGATTAGGGTTGCTTAGTCAAAATAAAGGGGTAAATGGTGAAGCCATTCGTTTTTATAAAATGGTATTTAACCAAAACCCTACGAATGACGAAGCTACTTCGGCTTTGGAAGGGCTAAAAAGGATTTATGTGAATGATTTAGGAAGACCTGACGACTATGTGAATTTCAAAAACTCGTTACCTGGTTACAGTGTGGAGGAAGACGAAAGAGAAAAATTAGCATACGAAACCGTATTGTCGAGGTACAGTTATGGAAAACACGATTTGGCTGTTTTTTCGGCGAACGAATATTTACAAAATTACAAACAAGGAAGACATGCTTTGAATGTGCTTTTTTATAAAGCGGAGTCTTTAGGAGCATTAAATAAGTGGGAGGATTCTTATAGCAATTATAAATCTTTGGTGGCTAAAGGGCCTAGTGCTTTTTATGGAAAATCGTTAGAAAAATCGGCGTATATCTCTTTTTACAAGTTAAAGAACCCAAAAGAAGCTATTGATTTGTATGAAAAGTTATCTAAAAATGCGGATAGTGATGAATTGAAGTTTGAAGGAATGATGGGAGTGTTAAAAACGGCTTATGAATTGAAAAACAAAGCGGCTATATTGGCTTTTGCTCCTCAAGTTATCAATAATAATATTGCTACGGAAGAAGATAAAGCACTCGCTAATTTTTACCAAGCCAAAGTCGCTTACGAAGCAAAAGATATTAAAACCGCACTTCATTCATTTAATCAAACAATTAGGCTGTCTGAATTGGTTATTGCTGCGGAATCAAGGTATATGATTGCTAAAATATATGCAGAAATGGGCGATTTGGAAAATGCTTCCAAAATGGCAGAAATGGCTTATAAACAGAATGGAGCATATAAATATTGGTTAGCTAAAAGCATTTTGTTATCCGCCGAAATAAGGTATCAAAATAAAGATTATTATAATGCTGAAGCGGAATTGAAACAACTTATTATTGCTTATAAAGAAGATCCTGCTTTGATAAATGAAGCTAATGTTTTATTGAAAAAAGTTCAAAAAACAATAGAAAACGAAAGCAATATTGATGCTAATTCGAATCAAAACAGTTTTATTCTTGAAGACCAAAAATAAAACACAGAGAGTCTTTAATCTTTCTTAAATTTTAATTATCAAACTATGAAATATATTTTCGGACTATTAATAATATCGTTTTGCAGTACGATTGCTTATAGCCAACTTGAGGAAAAAAATGTAACCGCTATTGGACAGTTTAGAGCACAATTAACTCAAGCTGATAAATTAGATTTACGCCCCAAATTACCAGAAATAGATAGTATCAAACAAAATCTTCGTTACCGTTTGATTCAGAAAGATGTAACAATTGATTTTAAAGCACCTACGTTTAGTGTTTTGAAAGTAAGAAAAGAACCATTGCCAACGGTTTATAAAGGGTATATTGAATTGGGATATGGTACCCCGAACCAAACATTGGGTAATATTCAATATTATACCAAGTTGATGGATGAGAAACTTGATATTGGTCTTAAATTAAATCATCATGGCTTAGACAATTCCAAAAAAGTTAACTTAATGGAAACGACCCAAAATGGAGGGGCTTTGGATGCGACATATTATCTGCAAGAAGGAATGACTATTGATGCTGATTTAGGGTTTGATCAAAATAAAGTTAATTTCTATGCAATTCCATTAGAGGGAGAAACTCAAAACGTAGATAATGCAGAACAACGATTTAATCATTATCAAGGAAGTTTGAAATTTTATAACGGAGAATTGACGGGAGGAGACTTGAGTTATTATTTGGGTACTGCTTGGAATAGAGTAACCGATAATTTTGATTCTAAAGAGAACAATTTCCTTTTTGAAGGAAGTTTATCCAAGTATTTTGACAACAAGCATTTATTGGATGTCGATGCGAGTGCCGATTTTACAAACTTTGAAGATAGTACAACCGTAAATCAGAAACTGAATTTATATACTGTTCAGCCTGATTTTACATTTCATGCGAATAAGTTTTATGTAAAAGGTGGTGTTAATATCGTATTTGCAGAGGACGAAACTAAAATTTTTCCAGAGGTTGAGATTTTGGGTAATATAATACAAGAAAAACTATCCTTGTTTGCAGGATGGAAAGGAGGTGTTTATAAAAATAATTTTATGAACTTGACGCAGACAAACCCTTTCTTAGTATCTAACCCAACGCTTTCTAATAGTTATTATTTGGACTATTATGGAGGAGCAAAAGGAAATTATAAAAAAATTGATTACGAATTTAAAGTAGGGTTCAAGAATGTTGATAACCTAAGTTTATTTACTTTCGATAGTCAAGACAGCAGAAGGTTTGCTACGCTTACCGATACGGTTAATATCTTTTATTTGAGTACAACAGTAGAGATAGATTTGATTAAAAATCTTGATGTTATATTGACTTGGAATCAGAATGCATTTGACAGCCAAAACGAAGAAAAAGCATGGCATTTACCAAATACTGAAGCCAATTTGTCCATGAATTATAAAATGTTAGATGATAAATTGAGTATAAATACGGATTTGTATTTAGGAACTGGTATCAATTATATTAATAGGACAAATGGAGAAGCCGATAGAACAGGCACCTTGTTTGATTTAAGTTTTGGAGCTCAGTATTGGTTTTTAGAGAAATTGGGAGCTTTTGTACAAGTCAATAATATTGCTGATAACAAATTTCAACGATGGGCATATTATCCGACAACAGGCATAAATATTATGGGAGGAATAAAAGCTCGTTTTTAATTTTAGGACTCTACATAACAATAAATATAAAAGAAATTCGGTTTTGAAGTAAGTGTTTCAAAACCGAATCATTATTTATAAGAAACGTATAAGGTATATATCAAAGATGTTTTTTAATATATACTTATGTTACTCAATCATATGAAATCAGTAAAATTAACAATCTTTTTTTTAGTACAATCTATTTTTGTTTTTGCCCAAAAAGGAGCAGAGATAGGCGGAGGTTTGGGGCTTGCCCATTATTTTGGCGATCTGAATCCCACCCTTAAACTAGACCATGCAGGATATGATGTACATGGAGTCGCCAGATATAATTTTAATTCAAGATTGGCACTAAAATTTGCACTGAACTATGGGCGAATAAGTGGTTCTGATGAAGGGTCGAGCAATCAGGTAAACGCAGATCGAAACTTGAATTTTTGGAGTGATATTTTTGACGTAGGGGCTCAGCTTGAGTTTAATTTTTTAGATTATTACCATGGCAGTAGAACCAATAATATTACGCCTTATGCATTTGCAGGATTCAGTAATACTTTTTATAGCCCTAAAACAGATTATGAAGGAACGACTTATAGTCTCCGTGAAGTTAGAACAGAGGGACAGTTTCAAGGGGATGAATACGGCACAACTACATTAGGTATTATTTATGGAATGGGCTTGAAATATTCATTAAATTATCGATGGAGCATTGATTTTGAATTGAGCTCACGTTTATTATTTACCGATTATTTAGATGATGTTAGTACGGTTTATCCTGATTTGGATGATGGCATAGACCCTGTTCAGTTTGCATTGGCAGACCGTTCGATTGAAGTAGCAGGGATTGATAAATTTAGAGCAGGACAGCAACGAGGGAATAGTAATAACAATGATTTCTATTCTATATTTACGATTAGTATTCTATATTTTATGGGAGAAATAGAGTGTCCATGATTAAAAATTATACCACTTCGTTAAGCCCCAAAGTACGAGGCTTTCATCTAATTACAGAAGAAGTATTAAACCAATTGCCCCAATTGCCAGAAACAGGTTTATTTAATGCTTTTATTCAACATACTTCCGCCGGAATAACGATTAATGAGAATGCTGACCCTGATGTGCGAGTCGATTTCGAATCTATTTTTAATGACTTAATACCTGAAAATTTACCTTATTTAAAACATACCTTAGAAGGTTCTGATGATATGCCTGCTCACATTAAAGCTAGTTTGGTCGGATTTTCTGTACAGGTTCCAATTATTAACCACAAATTGGCTCTTGGCACATGGCAGGGATTATATCTCTGTGAATTTAGGAACTATGGTGGTCCGAGAAAGTTAGTGATTACCATACTTTCAAACTAATTTAATTATGGCATATTTTTTTGAAGGGATTCAAATGGGGGTTTTATTGAGTCTTTTGGTTGGTCCTCTTCTATTTTCTTTGATTCAGACTTCTATTGAAAAAGGCTATCAATATGGACTATTCGTTGGTATAGGGATTTGGATTTCGGATATAATGATGGTAGCTATTGTTTATAATAGTCTGGACTTTATAAAATTAATAGTAGAAGATAGTAGATTTGAATTAATAGTAGGCTTGGTCGGTGCAATGATACTTGTAACTATGGGGATTGGTTCGTTGTTGAGTAAGAAGGTACAAGGAATAGATGAAGTCGCATTTGTTAAAAACTCGCCTCAGATTAATTGTTTTGTCGAAGTAACTAAATCACTTTTTCAAGGTTTCGCCATCAATACATTCAATCCTTTTACGGTTGTTTTTTGGACGGGTCTAAGTTCTTCTTTTATTGTAAAGGATGTGTCAAATAATGAAGTGTTAATTTATTACGCAGGAATAATTGTTTGGTTAGTAGTTTCCGATTCTGCAAAAGTTTTACTTGCTGAAAAGTTAAGACCATATTTGAAAGCGAACACTATTTTGAAACTTAGAAAAGTAACGGGTGTTTTATTTGTCATTTTTGGGATTATATTAGCTGGAAGGGTATTGAACTCTATTTACGGAGTTATTTGAATATTTTTTTGAATAATCGAAGCCATCCTTTATCCCAACCAGCGGATTCGTCAAACGAACTATTATGCCACAAGAAGCAAAATGTACCGCCATACGATTGAATATGATATTTTAAAGATTCTATTTCTTTTGATGCTGTTTCTGCATCTAGGTTTAAATAATTTTTTAATGTTACATCCATAACCGAAAAAGGAGTAATTTTCAGTGTTGTAGGTATATTATTCTCTAAATCAAACCAATAAGTAGGAGAGCTAGTTCCTAATCTGAATCCAATATTGTCAGGATAGCCCATAGAATAATCTTCTTTTATACCTTGTTTTATTAATAATCGGTACGTTTTCGGTAAGTCAAAACGCAGGTAATGTTGCCTACTAATAGCTGATTTTTGATTAAAAATAGCTTGGTATCTGTCGAGTTCTTTGGCTAAATTAGCTTCGTCGAATGCAGTAAAAAAGGATGGATGAATACCAACTAAAAAAGATTGGCTAAGTTTTCTGAAAAAAGCAATTTGCTTTGGATTGGAGTGATGAATATTTTTGTCATAATTGCTCCGATTAGCAAGAAGTACGAAAAAAATACTGTTATCTGGAATTTTGAATTGATTGATAAAAATACGGTTTATATCATAAGGGTCGTTGTTATAAAAGATTGATTTATAAATATTTTTAATTCCAATAAGGTTTCTTTTCCATATAAAATAACTAGCCCATTTTATATTAGCAACTACAGAGTTTTCGGTATAAGCCCATGTTTTATCAATATCAAAGGTAGGAAGAATAGAATATTTAGGTTTTATGGATTGGTAGTTGAAAAAATGAGAGAAAAACAATTTCCACCAATAGTCTAGAATAGGGATGGGGCTGCATTTATAATCTTTTTCTAGTGAATATTCCCATCGAAAGCGTTGAAAATCGTCTCGTTTTAGCGTTTGATATTCTTCATATCTAGATAAATAGTAAAAAGAAAATGCAAATATGTCAAAAGGAATGTCCTCGAAAGAAGTTCTTGATTTAAAACTATACCAATATTTTTCAATAAAAAAAAAATGTGGTTTATTTGTTCTAATATGTGTTTCATTTAATAAACCTTCGGGTTCAATTTGAGAAAAACCAGCAGGTAATACATTTTTAGAATAAAAAATACAATTTTTCAAATGAGAAAATTGTTCAAAGTTTGAACTTTGTAATAAGTTTATTTTTAAATAAGAAAATCGAAGATTTAGAAATGAACAAACCATTGATAAACGAGGGGTTATCTCGTTAGTGACGATGTTGAAGGAAGGGGCGGATTTGTACATTTTAGTAAAGAAAGTGTTATATTTAGGCTCCGTTTATAAACATGAGATGTAGTCAAAATTAATATATTATAAACACATTGGCATATTATTAGCCAATTTTTTAGTAACATACCAAATTAAAAATGAATACTGATAATAAAAAAATGAATTCAGGTGAAATTTCCGCTATTCGTTCCATTCTTATGGGGCAACAGATGGAAAACTATGAAGAACAGTTCAAAGAGCTAAACGATAGAATATTGCAATTAAAAACTGAACTTCAAGAAACGGCACAAGAGTTGAATAACGCTAGAGAATTGCTTGCAGAGCAATTAAATGAAAAGATAAAGACAGAATCTAAAAATATTAATGAGACCATTGACGAAAAGGTTTCGGAATTACAAAACCAAATCGGTCAAACTAGTGTGTCTGACCAACATAAAATTGGAGAAATGTTAAAAGAAATAGGAGAGCGTTTAATTCACTGATAAGGAAATGAATATGTCTAGCCATTCAAATAAAGAAGATAACAACATTCCGTCAGAATCTATTGAGCAGTTAAAACTAAAACAACTCAAAAATATTCTTTTAGGGGATGATAGAGAAGAGTTAGAGCAATTAAAAAAATTGGTTCAGACGCCTGATTTGTTAGAAGAATTTATAGACCCTATAATCTCTGAACGATTAGAAAAGCTGAAGCATACAATGCCTAAGAACTATGTTGTTACAGTGGACAATATTGTTGCTAAAAGGTTGAAAGAGTCGCAGTCTGAAATTTTAGATTTGATATATCCTGTGATGGGACAAATGATAAAAAAGTATATCGCCCACCAAATTCAGCTATTAAAAGACAAAATTGACCATAACATAAAAGAAGGTTTGAACTCTAAATCTATTTTAAACAAGGTTAAATCAACCATATTTGGTATAAAAGATAGTGATTTGGCGATAAGCGAAATTGATAAAATGAAAGTTGCGGGAATCTATGTTATACAGAAAGAATCTGGTCTATTGATAGGAAGTGCGACGAACCATAACTTTGTTGATGAAGATGTTTTAGCTGGAATGCTGACCGCCATTCGTTCTTTTGCAGAAGATGCATTTAGTATTCAAAAGGATAATCTTGAGTTAATAGAATACGGAAATTTTAAAATATATTTCCACGATGTATTTAGTTTTTATTATGCATTTGTAGTTTCAGGAACAATTGGTGCGGCAGAAAAAGAACAATTGTCGGAAGGAATTTTTGAGTTTACTAAAAAACATTTTAAAGATTATCGAACTTTTGATGAAGAAAAAATCCACATGATTTCTGAAACGCTTAAGACTAAATTTTTGCCCAAGTTTTAAAAATTAAACTACTTGTTATAAACTATAATCTAACCATGACCAATCGAAAAATAATATTGACAGGAAATTTTGGAGTAGGAAAAACTTCGCTCTTTAATAAATTTATATACAATACGTTTAACGACAAATATTTGACCACCATAGGAGTAAAAGTTAATAAAAAGGTAGTAGAGGTCGAAGGAGAAACCGTTAGTTTGGTGGTTTGGGATATAGCAGGAGAAATCAACCAGAATAAAGTACCTACATCGTACTTTTTAGGGGCAAGTTGTGTGATTTATGTATTTGATTTGACCAGAGCCGCTACCTATCTCAATATTAAATCTGACCTTGATTATCTCCAGCAATTTTTACCTGAAAGTATGATAAAAGTGGTCGGCAATAAAGTCGATTTAGTTCAAGAGGATGTTATCCAAAGCCGGCTTTGTGAAGTGCCAGTTGATGTAGATACATTGACTTCCGCTAAATTTGGAACTAATGTTGAACAATTATTTTTGTCTCTAGCTACTGAATTAATAAACAATTAGATTGAAACAAAAATTTTATATTCGAGAGAACCAACTATTGTCAGAAGTCGATAACGAATACTTCTTACCTATAAATAGTATGTCATTAGATGACTTACTAAACGCTTTCCCTTTTGTAGAAGATTATATAGACTCATCAAACCAAGCTTTTAGTATCGAATTTCCGTTTTTAAGAGGGAGGGATTACTCTTTGCCTTCATATTTTAATTTGAATATTGAAAAAGAAAGTATTCATTCAGATGTTTTTTTTACTATAATTAAAAAGGACGTAGATAATTACCATGAACAAATTGCTAGACAACAAGATTATAATGAAATTAGAATAGTCGAAGAATTGACGGGAGAAGGAGGAACACCCAATCAAATTATAGAGTCTTTTTTGGCACAAGAAGATTTGAATTTTTTTTGGAAGATAGAATTTTTTTTAGAAATTGATTTATCAATACTAAGTCCGTATTACAAAAATAGAGGGATAGAGTCTATTTTCGATAGATTAGACACCGTGTCTAAGCCCTGCTTTAATGAATTGGGACTAATTATTGAAAACATATTTCAGTTGATGGGATGTGAATTAAATGTAGTATTAGCGGTTGAAACCAATAGTATTTCTATAGATGTGACATTACCTAATAATGTTACAAATTTTTATAGTTTCGATACACAAGGGTGTTTCGATTCCATTTATTGTTTAAAAAAATGGATGGAAGAAAAAGGTTTACATTTTCAATTTAATTCGGTACCGTCTTATTTCAAAACAGGAATATCTTTTAGCATCGCCTAGATAGAAAGTGCTTGATTTCTATCTAATAAAACGTCTTTAAGCTCTTTTAAGAATTTATATTCATGGGGCATTACTTTTTTAAATGCAACTTTAATCGCATAAAAGCCACCCGAATTTACTTGAGGAATGTGTGATTTTATAGTGTGTTTGACAATGGTAACATCATCTTTAAACATTTTTCTAATAGAAGGGATATCATGCCAGTCGCCCTCTAATGCATAGGCTTTGCAGTCGGTACCTTTTTCGTCTTTAGCACAACTCAATTCAATTAAGTTATTTCCTTCTAAAAACTGGTCAATGCAAAAATCCATTTCTGATTGAGGAACTTTCCAAGAGCCATTTTTAGGCCCTTCTAATAAAAATACTTCTAAACCTTTTTGGTTGATTCTATATATAAATATCCTTGCTTGGTTAAAAACTTTCATAAACTAAATATTCTATTGAAAAGTAGATGAGTGGATTTAATGCGTCAAAAGTACAAACTTAAGATATATTAAACCTAAATTTTAAAAATAAGTTTAGGTATTCTGTCTCTTTAGTAACAAAGGTTAATTGAATTTTAAGTTTTCGGTAAACATTAAGTAGATAGAAACAACCATTAATAAGGCTTTTTCTTTGTTGCTTAAATCATTAGCAATATGTTTAAATAATCGGGGAACAGCGGGCTCTACTTTTTCCCTTTGATTAAAAGCTGCGATAGATTTACCGTTTTGTTCAAGTTCAATTATATTACCCATAGTCTTTAATTCTGCGAAAAACTGATTTGAGTTAGCAATATAGATTTTATTATTTTTGATTAAATAGAATGGCTGATCGTTGATCGTAATATAGGTAAACTTATTTCTGCTATGGAAAGTGTACGTATAACTTTTAGACTTTACCACTAAGATGTTGGATGCAGAACTAAAAGTGAAATACTCTCTATGTATTGCCGCTAAAACATCTTCATGAAATATGGTAGAAAACACCATTTGTATTTCAGGTACCAAACCTCTTGATTTATCCCAAAGCCTTGGGACAAAAGAAAAGTCACTAATATCTTCTGGTGATAATGAAATTAATGGTGTATTAGAGGTTTCTATACTATGTTCAATGTTTTCTAATTCATTAATTAAATGTTGATTTCCTCTGTTTTTTAAGAGTAATGACTTAGAGATATAGGTTGTTTTGGACAGAACGAAAACAGTTGCGAAAAATAAATTGAATGAGAACATAGATATTTAATATTAATAACAAACCTAATCAAACAAATATAGTGATTATATGAAATACTAATAACTAAATGTCTCGAAATGAACTAACCTTTAACAAATTTTGACATATTCTTTTATTGAAGAGGAATAATGATTGAATTTGATTATAAAAAGACATACTTTTGTAGCTAAGTTTATGTTTATGTAGAAACAGAAACATTGACTCCCGTCATTATACACGATTACATATAACATCCCGGTTACTATCAAACTAATAATACTATTGAATTACTAAAATTCATATAGATATACCTTTTTTACACATTACCGCCAACTAGCCAATAAAACAAATTAACCCGAATCATTTTAATTGATGAGTTTGGAAAATATCCATTTAAATAAATATACACTTTGCTGTTTTGAATAAAAATAGTTTAGAGTGTGTATTACTAGAAACACAACCATTATGAAAAAAGTCTACCAACTTTTATTATTATTTCTATGTACTGTATTTAGTTTTACATTATCTGCACAATGTGAAGATGCTAGAATAACTGGAGTTAAAAATCTTGATTGTAGAGATGAAGGAGTTACGTTAACTGCGGAAGGTTTTGATACAGAATTCAATTTTGAAGGTTATGTGTGGTACAATGATGATGGGGTTATTCCTGATGAGACTGAAGAATACTTAACTGTTACTGTTTCTGGTAATTATTATGCTATAGTTACTTATTTTAATGATTTTGAGGGTACAGGAGGTACGTGCCAGTTAGAAGTAGTTACAATTGCTGAAGACTTCAATAAACCTACTATAGATATTCTTCCACCTTCTATTCTTGATTGTAATAATTCATCTGTTTTATTAGATGCATCTAATTCTAAATTGAATAATCTATCTAATGATAATGTTATAGGTGAATTAAATTCAGAAATTAGTTGGGTGTATAATGGTTCTGAAATAGGTGATGAGATTACACAAATGGTTAGTGATTCTGGTATATATACTTTAATATTGACTGATAAAGTAAATGGATGTAAAGATACTACCGAAATAAAGGTTGAGCAGAATATAGATGTACCAAGTATAACGATTAGTGCATTGACAGAAGAGTTAAACTGTGAAGTTGAACAAATAGAATTAAGGACATTAGTTACGACACAAGGTATTGCGACATATAATTGGTCAACGGGATCTGATGCTGCAAGTATCACAGTATCTGATTCAATGACATATAGTGTTGAATTGACGGATGCTGCGAATGGCTGTAAAGACACAGCGGAACTAAATATTACACAAAATATTATCGAACCTACTGTATCAATTTCGCAATTATTACCTGAATTTAATTGTACGGTAGATGCAATTGGATTAACAACGA
>CALAJP010000188.1 GCA_937922815.1 uncultured Saprospiraceae bacterium | reverse complement strand
AAGGTTCTTTGCTATTCCAAATATAGGTCGAATGCCAATCGTTATCTTTTGGCAATAGCAAAAGGATTGCAAAAACAGAAACGATGAGAAATAAAATTATGTAGCCTCGTGTGCTAACGTTCATATTAATTCATTTTAGGTATAACAAATTACTATTTTTCAATGACATCTTTACGGTTAGTCTACGAGTTTAAGCAATTGACCATCGATAATTTTATAATGTTCATCACAAATTTGTCTTAGCCAGTCTATTTCGTGAAGAACAATAACCACTGCCATTTTTTTACGAACATTAAAAGTAGAAACATATTCAAAAAATAGTAGCACCCAATGTTCGTTCATCCCCTGAAAAGGTTCATCTAAGATTAACACTTCTGGCAATAGAGAACAAGCTCTTACCAAAGCCATTCGCTGCAATTCTCCACCTGAAAACTGATGTGGATACTCATTTATTTTGACTAGCTCAATTCCTAAAAAAGTCATTGCTTTTTGAGCTTCTATTTCATTGCAATTTAATAGCCGAAGCGATTGTTGAATCGTTAAATCAGGGTCAAAACTATTCGTTGTATTTTGGTCAACATATTGATAATTCATATTAGAAAACGGATTATTAATAGAGTATTCCCCCATTAAAAAACGCAAAAAAGAGGTTTTTCCGCTTCCAGAATCTCCACTTATACCCAAAAAAAGGTTGTTTTTTAGTTCAAAAAAGGGAATACTTAACGAAAACTTCTTCTTCCGAAAGAATACTGCTCTACTCAAAATGCTCAGTTGCTCATTTTCTAGTTTCAAGATGGATTTTGTGTCCTCTCTTTTATTTTTAAATGCAAATTCGGGTAGTTTTGGAAGTTGATTAATTTCTACCAAGGTCTCTTTTTGAATACTAAACTTTCTTGCCTGTAAGCGTTCTGTAAAATATCTATTATGAGAACTAATTAAAAACGTTTTTTCTTGATTTTCGTTAATAAAATTGATGAATATATCTATTCTTTGTTGGTCGAGACCTACCGTGGGTTCATCCAACAAGCAAATATTATTATCTCCTATTATTGTATCTCCCAACATTAATATTTGTCGTTCGCCTCCCGAAATTTCTGTTGAAAACTTATCAAGGATATTAGTCGAATAATTGAAATCTACTAACCATTTTTTCAGATTAGAGATTTTATTTAAATGAATTTGATTTTTGAGTTTTTTATAAGGATGCCAAATATTTTTCTGCTGGTAAGAAAGTCTTGTTGTGTCCGTTACCTCAATTTCACCCCTCACTGATAAATGGGGTAGGTTAAGTTTACGAATTACCGAAAGGAAAGAAGATTTTCCAGTTCCCGAAGGAGCAAAAATAACTCCTTTTTCATTGGTTCTTAGATTAAAATTATTGACATAAAGGCAACCGTTTTTCCAACTAATCTTGAGATGTTTGATTGATAGCATCTCTGATGGTTACTTTTTAGATAAAATAATTTTATTGTCCGAAATATTAACATCTAATTGAGGCGAGTCCACAAGCCAAGCAATCATTGTTTCACCTAAGAAAGTTTTTCTCCAGTTGGGTTTATCTTTGTTTTTTCTCAATTGATTTAAGTATGTTTTATTTAGTACCAAAGCAGGAGCAATTCCCTCTATCATACTCTTTCTTTTCGCCAAATTGATAAGTATAGTATCCGCGTTTTCTGTCAAAGCAGATTTAAATACTTTAGTCTTTTTGGTATGTACGTAATTGATTTCAAACTCCGTATGTGGTTGATCAATAATCTTTTTTAGCTCGGGGATAAACTTTTTAATAGATGATCGTTCTAAAATTCGATTATTTTCAAAAGTAAAAGTTTTAGTCTTTGATTGTTTCAAAATCAAACTTATCGTTGCTTTTGGCAAAACCTTGTCCCTAGATTTGTCTAATTCAGCCGCTTTTTCTTCTCGCCAATTGATTAAGCGATAAAGCAATATTTTTTGGTGCTGATTATAAGATTGGCTTTGATTACCTTTTAAGAAATGAAAATAGGGGTTCGTTTGGTAATAATCTCTGGATTCCCACACTTCAAACTCTTTATACATCCACTCTTTCTTCTGACTACCTTCTAGTTTTTCTATAATTTTATCTCTCAAGGTTTTCAAATAGAGAACATCATCAATTGCATAATGTAATTGTTCGGTACTTAATGGACGTTTTTCCCAATCTGTGACTACCTGACTTTTAGTAAGTTTTACTTGTAATTCTTGAACTAAGACCTTGAAAAAAGAAGTAGGATAACCTAAACCAATAAACCCACAAGCCAATTGTGTATCAAAGATATTGGTAGGTATTATTTTATAATTGTTATATAAAATTTTGTAGTCATTTTCTCCAGCATGAGAAATTATTTCTACCTTAGGATCTGTAATAAACCCTAAAAACAAAGAAATATCTTCGACTTTCAAGACGTCAATTAAGTAAATACCATTGACTGTTGCCACCTGAATCAAGCACAGTAATGTACGATAACGATTCTCTCCTACAAACTCTGTATCAAACGCCATCCAAGAAATTTCCTTATTTTCATTATAAAAATTGGATAACGATTCAATAGTATCTATATATTGATGTTCAGTTGTCGTGTTTAACTTTTCATTCATTTTGTAAATGTAAGTTCTTTTTATATTAAAAAAAAGATTAACGAATCGAAACATTGCCTAAAAGGCTCATATAATGCCTCTTTTATTGCTTTTTACTTACTCTAAAGTATAATTAACTCCTTATTTGAACGTTAACCGAAGATAAAACATTTATAACGAATCACTACAACCTATTAATTCGTAAAGTAGTTATCCAAAAATAAACCTGTCATAATAAAATGAAAAAAGTCTTATTTACTTTTATAGCTATTATCTTTTTACTATTGGGAGCGGTTATAGCTCTGCCCTACTTTTTTAAAGATAGAATTATTGCAGAAGCCAAAAAAGCTGCTAACGAAAATCTAACAGCAACGGTAGATTTTGAAGATGTAGGTTTTTCTATTTTTAAAAATTTCCCTCAGATGACCATAAGTTTGGAAGGCTTGACCGTTAAAGGACAAGAAACTTTTGACGGCATCACCCTTGCCGAACTAACATCGTTTGACATGGCAGTAGATTTACTGTCTTTGTTACCTGCAAACGCACCTATAAAAGTTCGCTCCATTTCTTTGGTTGAACCCAATATTCATGTTTTAGTGACCAAGGATGGAAAAGCCAATTATGATATTACTAAACCTTCTACCGCTGAAGATAATGCTGAAAAAGAAGACGATAGTTCCGGACCAACAAGTTTTAATCTTTCTGTCGAATCTTACAGCATAAAAGGAGGTAATTTGCTTTATGAAGATAAGGCTGGGGACATTTTAGCTCGAATTAAAAACCTAAATCATTCTGGAAAAGGACATTTCACGGAAGTTATTTATGATTTGTCTACACAAACGGAAGCAGATGCATTAACCGTAGAAATGGGAGATGTTTCGTACCTAAGAAAAGTTGCTTTAGATGCTGATGCTACATTTAATATTGATACAGAAAATAGTAAATATACTTTGGCCGAAAATGATATTGTGATGAATTCATTGCAATTATTAATTGATGGTTTTGTACAAATGAAGGGTGATGATATAATAATGGACTTGAAATTGAACGCACCCAATGCAACCATTAAAAATATTATTTCGATGGTTCCCAATGCCTACACCAAAGACTATGATGATGTCAAAGCAGACGGAAATGCTTCGTTATCAGGTTTTGTCAAAGGTACTTTTAATGAATCTCAATATCCTGCTTTCAATTTTAAAACCAAAATAGATAACGGAAATATTCAATACCCTTCTTTGCCTTTAGGCATCAAAGACTTAAATACCAATATTGATTTAAAATTCGCAGGAGGAAATAACCTTGATAAGCTATTATTGAACGTTCCCATGTTTTCGGTTGTCTTAGGGCAAGACCCTTTCAAAGCTTCTTTATTATTAAAAACACCTATTTCTGATCCCGATGTAAAAGCTTCTGTGAATGGAAAGGTAGATTTGAGTAATTTATCTAAGGCATTTCCTATGGAATCCGTTGAATCTTTACAAGGTATTTTGGCGGCTAACTTCTCCATTGATAGCAAAATGTCAGCTATTGAAAACGAAAAATACGCAGATGTAGATATGTCTGGAAATATGAACCTTCAAGGTTTTGTTTACAAAAGCACCTCGTTGCCCACTACAACTATTGACAATCTAAAACTTAATTTTTCACCCAAATATGTAGCCGTTGATGAGTTTAAAGCAAAGGTTGGGCAATCCGATTTTGTAGCTCAAGGACGTGTTGACAATATTTTAGCTTATATCAGCCCCGACCAGACGATGAAAGGTATTTTTAGTATGAAATCAAAATACTTAAATGTGAATGAGTTGATGGCAACGGCCGAAGGAGAAACCAATGAATCTGAAAACGAAGCCATAGAAGAAGTAGAATCGGATCCGAATGAAAAAGTTTTTGATGCTTTTGATTTTACGATGGATGTTTCAATTGAAGAAATGGATTATGATATTTATAATTTAAAAAATAATTTTGCCAAAGGGCATTTCACCCCTTCTAGCTTCAAGCTAGAAAAATTTACAACGCTTATTGATGATAAAAATGATTTGAAGGCAAGTGGTGAAGTAACTAATGTTTTTCCTTATTTGTTTGATGATGAAAAATTGGGTGGAGAAATTTATGTTAGCTCTAAGTTTTTCAACCTAAACGATTTTATGACCATCGAAGAATCGGACGAACCCGTTGCCAAACAAACCGCATCAGCAGATGAGGACATAGAACCTTTTGAGGTACCCGAAAACATTGACATGACCATCCATGCCAATATGAAAAAAGTCATTTATGATGATATGAACCTGAGTAACCTAAAAGGAGACGTTATCGTTGCCAATCAAAAAGCCGCCCTCTCGGATGTTAAAGCAAATACATTAGGTGGAGAAATTTCGATTGACGGACAGTATGACTCTAATAATAAAGAAAAGCCAGGTTTTGATTTAGATTTTGGTTTGGAAGATATTGATATTCGGAAAGCTTTTGAGCAGTTTAATACCTTCCAAAAATTAGCCCCTATCGCTGAATTTATGTCGGGCAGTTTTTCTACTAATATGAAAATGGATGGATTATTAGGCAAAGATATGATGCCTGACTTGACAAGCCTGAACGCTAGTGGAATTTTTGAAACAGTAAATGCATTAGTGAAAGGGTACAAGCCACTGTCTGCTGTTGGTAAAAAACTAAACGTGGGATATTTTGATAACCTAAAATTAGAAAATACAAAAAATAAATTTACTGTTGAGAATGGAACCATTACCGTAAAACCATTCGACACTAGAGTAAATAACATCCCATTGAATATTCAAGGAACGCATACATTGACGAACGAGATGAATTATGTATTAAAAACAGCTATCCCCATTGATAAATTAGGTTCTGATGTAGGAAAATTATCAAATCAAGGAACAGACTTCCTATCGAAACAAGCTTCTAAGTTAGGAATTTCGATAGACCAAATTCAAAATATAAAACTGGCAATAAACATTAAAGGTACTGCATCAAACCCTAAAATTTCTATTACTCCTCTTGGTTCTGAAGGAGGGCAAACTTCAACCAAAGAAGTCATTAAAAATGTGGTCGAAGAGGCTAAAACCAAAGTAAAAGAAGAAGTAAAAGCCAAAATCGAGGATAAAAAGGATGATGCTAAAGAAAAAATGGATGCTGAAATCAAAAAAATCCAAGACGATTATGCCAAACGAATTGCAAAACTCCAAAAAGAGGGAGACAATAAAGTTGACCAACTAAAAATGGAAGGCTATAAAGCTGCGGATGATTTGGTTAAAAAAGCTGGAAATAATATTTTCAAGAAAAAAGCAGCTGAAGTAGCCGCAAAAGAAATGAAGAAAAAAACAGACAAAGAAGCGGTTAAACTAAAAACAAAATGGTCTGATAAGATTAATCTTCTCAACAAAGAAGCCGATAAAAAAGTGGATGCAGTGAAGAAAAAATATGGAAAGCTATAGTATAGCAATAGACGTTATTACGAATGGGATTTCAAGTCAATTACAGAATCTAGCCTCTATAGGTATTAAAATGAGTACTTGACGAGGAGTGAAGTAAAAAGAATATTTTTACACATAAGAATTCATTCGTAATAATGCCTAATAAAAGAAGTACACATTAAATCCCCCATTTACTCAATAGGTATTGTGCTAATTCGAAAGTATCATTTTCAGATAAATCTCCCGTAAATACAAAGCACTCAAAAAAAAGAAAAATTTATCGCTAAGAAAGCATTCCAATCCTGATTAAAAACAAATTCTCTACTTTCCAAAATTCGACTTATAGGAGCAACCTGTCTATTATTATCTATCGAAGATTTAATAATAAGACTTCCCCAACTATCAATAGGAATATATTTGTCTATCCCTATTTTAATAGAAAGTCCATAGGCAATCTTTTTCTTTAATTGTGTTCCTACTACAAAATGAAGTGAATTTTCTCTAAATCCAATTGAGTATCCTTCTTTGGAGAAATTAACTTCATCTATAATAAAGTTATCACTATTCGAGACTTCAAAATCGTCATCAATACTCATAAGTCCAAGACCTCCTTTTACAATCAAAAAGGTGCTTTTTTTAACCCCCAAAGGAAAAAGGTGCTTTACATTAAAATCTGTCAATAAATTATCATCTCCATCTGCGAGGAAATTTACGCCTACAAACCATTTTTTCTTCCATTCATAATCAAAAGAACTTCTCAGCATTATTTTATGCCCATCATGGTACTTCAACCTCGAAAAGTTTGTTTGAAAGCGATTTATAAAATTAGCCCCTCTATAACTTAAATAAGCAACTCCCATTTCAGAGGATAGTTTACTTAGTATCTTCGATTGCTTAATTTTAACATTCAACTCCTTTATTATTTCTTGAGCTTCTGTTTCTTCGTTTTTATTCTTTAATTCATAAATTAGAAAATCATCAAAATCAGATAATTCTTTATATTTCAACTTCGAATATGATAAAACCTTAGTACGCGTAAAAATATTTTTTAAATATGTTGTATCGTTCTTCCTCTTATTAAAAAATGCAGACTCATATTCAATTCTATCAAAGACAAAATTATTATCCGTTTTTTTATAAGTAGTTTCATACGTCAAATACGTTCTTCCATTCTTGACAAATGGTATTAAATGTTTTTCTGTTACATGATATTTCGTTTTGATCACAGAATAATCCTCAGCGTTTATCCAAATCGTCCCAAAATTGTTTTTATATGAAAAGTCTAATTGAATATGATTTTCGTTGTCTATCAAAATAGTATCAGCAATTAATAATTGATAGTCAAATATTTTTGATTTTTTGAAAGGATGCTCCCGCCTGGCTATTGGGTCGAAACGATGTACAACATGAGTACCTGCATAAATTTGAATACAAGTAGAATCTAATGACTCGAAAACTTCTGAAAATCCAGTATCTATTTTTACTAAACCTTCTTTGTGAGGATTAGAATATGGTTCTTTTTGATATGAAATTAAAGCCGTATTTCTATAAATCAATTTAGTTTGATTATCATCATTGCTTAAAGTTTCAACTATTTTTCCTTGAAATTTCTCTTTTTGATTACTATAATTTTTAGGAATATTATTGATTACATTCAACAACAGTCGTTGTTCTTTTGAGTAGGGAGTGACTTTAATTTCTGGTAAAGAATTATTTTCTCTTTCTAACAGAATGACATTTTTAGAATTGACATCTAACCACATCATTTTGTTTTGATAACCGAGTAAGTTTATTTCAACTAAAATTCTTTCATTTTTAGAAAATTCGAATTGAAATTTTCCTTTTTTATTTGAGGTAGCCAATAACTTACCATCTCCTAAAATCAAAACATCAGAAAGCGAAATATTATTAGTGCCATAAATTATTCCATGATAATTGTATTGACCTAATAGACAAAACGATAGAACACAAAAACTAATACAAAGTAAGAATCTAGACATCAACATTGATTTTATCAAGATAAAGATGTATAATAAACTTATCTCAACAATCAATTATTGTCAAACCTTATAAAAAAGTTAATTTTAAGTGTTTTTTAACAAAAATTAGTCTTTAAAAGTAGCAATCAAAGACCTATTTCCTTTCACTACATCTCCAATTTTCACATTAATTTCAGTTCCAAGAGGAAGGTATAAATCTACTCTAGATCCGAATTTAATAAAGCCCATATCGTCACCTTTTTTGACTTCATCTCCTGCTTTTAGGTAATTTACGATTCGTCTAGCTACAGCTCCTGCTATTTGTCTCATCAAAATCATTTTGCCGTTTTGAGCTTCATAGACAACTGTTGTTCGTTCATTTTCTGTCGATGATTTAGGATGCCAAGCTACTAAATATTCACCTGGGTGATATTTTGAATATTTCACCAAGCCTGAGATGGGGTTTCTATTTACATGAACATTCAAAGGGGACATAAAAATAGAAACTTGAATACGCTTGTCTTTCAAATATTCCGTTTCTTCGGTTTCTTCTATCACTACTACTTTTCCATCGCATGGACTTAGTATTTCTGTAGGGTCAAAGTTAGTAACTGTTCTGTTTGGGTTTCTA
>CALAJP010000187.1 GCA_937922815.1 uncultured Saprospiraceae bacterium | reverse complement strand
TCCCTTTAAATAATAATTATATTTATGGAGAATATTTATTACCAGATGATTGGAGAAAACGAGATTTTAAGAATGGTGGCGATAATATCCTGATAAGTATATCTGGGAGTTACAGTATGAGTGAAGAATCATATAGAAAATTAAATGAATATGGATTTTTTGAAGGTTTCGCTGCAGATAATGGACTTGAAGACGGTTATGCTCTAACTGATTTCTTTATCGATAATTTTAATATTCGGCATTCCATTATGAACTATAAGACATTAAATTATGATTTGATAGGAAATATCAAAAGTCACTTCCCTACTTTTGAGGAACTTCAAAATCTCAATCTCAACGACGAAATTTGTTCAAAATCTTATCTATGTCTTAACGGTTTCTTTGAAATAGACGACTCAATAGAAATCGTCGAGATAAAATTCGGCAAAATAAATAACAACAAAATTAATCTATTTTGTAAAGCACGATTTGAACTTGATAATGTATTTGGAGAGATAATTATTGAGGAAGAATTACCTTTTTTTCTTTGGTTTAAAATATCAGGAGATAAAGATGAGTTTGTCGGTCTAAACGCGGAAGAACGATTTAAAGAAATTGAAAATTGTATAGAGTGTGTTTATGACTTAAATAAATATGATCTAACTAAAACCATTACAAACAAAGAAACGTTGAGGTGTGAAATTGTGCTAAGGAATAAGATAACTACCGCCAACACAGTATAAAAATAATAGCGGTTAAGTCGCTAAAACGAAAATGAAATTTATAAATCAAACGACAGTAACAAACGGAAAAGTCAGTGGTTGTAAATCCACTACTATTCTTACACAAACACGTTGTGCGTAATAAAAGTGACCAAATGAGATTATTTACAGTTTTAGGAATATTATTACTCGTGACTAACGCATTTGGTCAAAACGAAAAAATTAATAAAATGACAAATCCAACTGAGCTGACTAAAGAATTTATCAAAGACTATAAAGCGTGGAATGATTTTGCTTATAGTCTTTATGAATCTAATGATGAAAAATCGGATTATAAAATTGGAAAAATGTATGATGATTTGATTTTGAAATTCTGTAGTCCTGAAAAAAAATATCAAGGACTTGCGTACGGAAGTGACTCGGACCATTGTCCAGAACAAGAACAAATCATTTCTGAAAAAATTGAATCTACAAAAGCAATTGTAAAAACGAAGTTCGTAAATAAAAAATTTAGTTTTATTACTCACGATTATGAGTATCATTTTACTTTATCCGACAACAAGTGGACTTTAGAAGAGCTGTACTTGGTAGATGATGACGGAAAATATAAATCACTATAAAATTACTATGCACAACAATGGCTATAAGTAATTGCTTGTTCTCGCCTACTTCTGAAATCCCTGCGGAATTTCCAACTTGGTGTGTACTTGTAAAATTAATCACTAAACCACGCAACTAACCATAGTCAAAACGTTGGGCATTATTTGACAAGCACAATGAAAATGAAAATAATTTTGGGAGTTCTTTTTTTAGCCTTTATCATAGGAGGATATTTTGTTTATGATATAGTTAGGGGTGATATCCTAAATAAAAAAGATTTACGATGGCAACCTTATAAAGTTGGAGATGAATTAACATTTGAATCTAATTTTGGGCAAATAGATAAAATTATCGTTACCGAAATATACAAATCAAAGCCTCCTACAATAAATTTTAGCATTATCTCAAAAGAAGTTATTGATGTTAGAATTCAGCGAAAACGTGTTGAATTACCTAAAATAAAGGATGATTCTTATAACAAATACGACTATAATGAGAAAGGAGTTCACAATACTGCCAACACTTTATTGACATTGGATGCCAATGCTTATTTTGGCGGAAAAGAATACGAAAAAAGTTTAGAGTATTGGGTTGAATTAGGAGTAAATAAACAAAAAATAAAGAATCTAGATGAGATTTCAAAAGGTAAGGCTGAAGTGAAAATTGAGGAAAAAGATAAATACCTTGGCAAAACTTATGAAGTCATCAACGTAAAATATGGAATTGTGAATTTTGGTTATAAACTTAAAAATTGGGAACTGAAAAAAATTTTGAGAGATGGAAAAAATATCTATAAACCAACAATGGCTAACACGGTATATAAGTAATAGCGGTTTAAGTGATAAAACGAGAATATGAACATAAAACAAAGGTCAGTGTAAAACCGAAAGGTTTTTGAGTAAAAATCCGCTACTACTCATACACGAGACGTTATTTGCAAATCGAATGAAGACTACGTTTAAAAACATATTAAATAGAAAAAGTAATTTCATAGAACTTGAAACCATTCTGGATTCTAAACTTCCTGATGAATACAAAAGCTTTATTGAAAGGTACAACGGCGCTGAACTTTTCCCAATGTTGTTTGAAGTAAACAATCAAAAAATTCACCTTACAAAAATCATCCCGTTTTACGAACTAATTGAGAGACACCTCTTTCTTATAAATCATAAAAAGTTTTTAATGTTCGTAGCAGAAGATGATTTTGGAAATGGGGTATTACTCTCTTTAAAGGGAATCAACAAATACAAATACTTTTTTTATGACCACGAAACATCTGAACATTTTTTTGGCGGAAACCTAAACGAAAGTAATTATGCTGAAAAACTGACCTTCATAGCTAATAGTTTTGAGGATATTTTTGAAAATCCAATTTTTGGGAGTGAACCCGAACTATTCATTTTATTAAAATCTTGCCGTTTTAAAGAAGCTGAAAATTATATTGAAAATTTTTCTTATGATATTAATTCTATAAAAGATGAGCATTACAATACTTTAGACATTGCAATACAGGAAGGAGCGCCACTAACTTTATTAAAAAAACTTCTTGAAAAAAACATTTGCGAAAAAATGTATGGGTTAAACCGTTTGGCTATTTATGACCAAGCAGATGAAATTGAATTGTTTTTAGAATATGAGGAGTTTAAATTCGCGCTTAATGAAGAAAAAAAGGGAACGACAGCTTTGTCAGCAGGAATAAGTAACTTGTCTGAAAATGCTGTGGACATACTATTGAAAAATGGAGCTAAAGTGCGAAAAGAAGATATAAAACTAGCCGAAGAGACTACCTTTGTAGCAGAGGAACGAAAATTTCCTGAAGCTGAATTAAGTAAGGCTAGGAGGATTTTAGAATTGATAAAAAGCACATAACACGGTGTATAAATAATAGTATAATCAGATCAAAATGAATCGACTAAAAGTGTCCAACCATACAAAAAGTATCGAATTTAAAATTACAGATGCTACATTCTATTGCGAAGAAACAGTAGATGAAAAAGATTGGAAATCAGAGCTAATAAAACCTAATGAAGGATTTTATTGGATGATTAAAATATTTACTGAACCAGTGGACAATGGATTTAAAGAGAAATATGAAGAAATATTTGGCCATTGGGTAAGTCCTGACCCATTTCTGTATTTCGTTCCATTTGAAGGGCTTTCTGATTTCCCAACAACCGAAGAATTACAAAGGCTAAATCTCGAATATAAAAATATAAACACCATTTCTGACAAGTATCTTGGTGGTTCAGATGGTTATTATCCTGACACAATTAATGACAAAATTAGTTTTTTGAAATCCGAAAATAGTGAGAATGTTATTTTTAAGTGGACGGGAAATATGCGTTACTTTATGGATGAAGATTTTGATGATACGGATGAAATAAATTGGTCTATTTTGAAAGATGATGAATGGAGTTTTGATTTAGAGGCTGAACTTAAATTTCAATGGATCTTTAAAAAATATGATTTGGATGGAGAAACAGGATTGGAACGGATTAGTGATTTCGTAAAGCATGTATATCCTTCACATAAGCTTAAAATTGAAAAGCAAGAGTCTTATGAAGATTTTGCAAAAATAACATACTCCGAAATCAAAACTAATGATAACAGTATATAAAAACAATAACAGTTTTATCGCTAAAAATAAAGTGATTAAATATAAAAAAGTCAGTAGACGTTATTACGAATTGGATTGTATGTGAGAACAAATAGAAATTTTTATTTCAATCAAGGAAAGCACGGAATCTAATACCCATAGGTATTAGGATGAGTACTTGACGAAGAGTGAGGTAAAAAGGACGTTTTTAATCCATATAAATTCATTCGTAATAAAGTCTAGTATATAACCGAAAAGAAATACTTATAAATCCGCTACTATTCTTATACACAAACCGTCAGACTACACAAAAACTCAAATCAACTAAATAAAAACATACTTAGATTTTCTTTATAAATCAGACGGAAATTCATAAATTGATAAGATCAATTAAAGGTCTTTCGATTTGTTAAAATTATACATTTATGGTTATAAGAATGGCTTGCGTTATAACTTAAGGAAACTTATGTCCATTTTAGAGGTAAAAGAACTAAAAAAGAAGCTAGAAAACCTTTTGTTTTCCCGTTGTGTGCAATCAATTTGTCAGGCAACTAGGCAACCTATTAAGACAAATATGCACCATAATGTATAAAACATAAAATTAACATGAAAATACGATTACTACTATTACTTATTTTAAGCTTTCCTTTATTTAATAATGTTAATAGTCAGGCTACTCAATGGGGACCGAATGGGTTTGTAAAAATCGAAAATGGTTCAGGAGGCTTAGATGCAAATTTAGACCCTGGAGATAGATTTAGCCGTGACCATGACAATGTGGGAGATGTTAATGGTGACGGAATAATAGATTTAGTAGTTGGGGCTCGTTCTGATGATGATGGAGCCACCGATGCAGGTGCAGTTTATATTCTTTTTATGAACAATGACGGAACAGTGCAAGCTAATCAAAAAATATCCGCGTTAGAAGGTGGGTTTACAGATCCATTAAGTGAAGGTAGTTTTTTCGGATATGGAGTTGCTGGTATTGGAGATTATAATGCCGATAATATACCTGATATAGCTGTTACTGCTAGTGGTTCTATATATATTATTCATTTGAATAATGATGGCACAGTCAAAAATTTCGTAAAGAATCAAAATCTCAATTCTCAAGGTCTATCTGCAATAGGTGACTTAAACAATGACGGTAGAATAGACCTAGTTGCTTGTCAATCCACATCAAATATAGGTGGAAACCAACGAGGAGCTATTCAAATCTTATTTTTTGATAATGCATCACATGTAATGAATGCAAGTACAGTTACTATTGCTTCAAACCAAGGTGGTTTTGGCGATGGACTTGAAAACAATGATCGATTTGGAGGTAGAGAAGTCGCTTTATTGGGTGATATAAATAATGACGGGACTCAAGAATTGGCTGTAGGAGCCTTTATGTCTGATGGTGGAAAAGGAGCAATTTGGATTTTGTCTTTGGATAATAGCACTTTTAATGTTGTTTCTAAAGTTAAAATTACAGAAGGATTAAACGGTTTTACAGACGCTTTAACAGATGGTACAAATCCAAATGGAACCTCAGGAGCTAGCTTTGGGCATGCACTATGTAAAGTAGGAGACTTAAATGGTGATGGTGTTCCAGATTTAATGACAGGAGCAAATCAACAAAATGAGGGTTGGGGTTATATTTTATATTTAAATGCCGATAAAACGGTAAAGACCTTCACTCGAATAAACAATACCGATGGAGGGTTTGGATTAGCGCTAGAATCAGAAGAAAGATTTTCTCGTTCTATTTCTTTTGTGGGTGATTTGAGAGGTGACGGAACAATAGCCGTGAATTATGGAGGTGGTGCTGGTGGTACAGGAACACTTTATCTCCTTTTCTTAAAGCCCTGTGAATTCGAACAACAAGCTGGTTTTAATTTTTGGAGTGGTGGTAATACATTGTTTAGTAATTGGACTCATTCAACTCAAACTGTAAACAGACCATTAACTTTTGAACAATGCACATACAAAGTATTTGAAACTGGTGCACCTTATATGACCTATAAAGATGAGGACGGAAGATGCATATGTAAGGATTCGACAGCAATATTAACTTTAAGTACAGAGGAAAGTACTGCCTATGAAAATGGATGTTTTGACAATATAGTTCTTTCATCAGAAATTCTAAATCCTGATTTAAACGTTAGTATCTATCCAAACCCTGCAAGTTCTCAACTAAATATTCTATCCTCTCATTTCAATTCACAAGTAATTAAAGAAGTCATTATTTTTTCTTACGATGGAATACAAAGAAAGAGGCAACAAATAGAAAATTCTTCTGAACCAATTGACATTTCTTTTCTTAATCCAGGAATTTACTTTATGAAAATTAACTCAAATGAAGGATCGATTATTTCAAAATTTTTCAAACTTTAGAGTGAATTAATTGATTGAAAAACATGAATACTGCACACAACAAAGTGCAAAATTCAATAGCTGCCAAGTCCCTCTCCCACTCGAGCAAACGCCAGCCGGCTACTGCATTATACACAAACCATCAGACTGCACAAAAACTCAAATCAACTAAATAAAACATACTTAGATTTTCTTTATAAATCAGACGGAAATTCGTAAATTGATAAGATCAATTAAAGGTTTATAATTATGGATTTTCTTCAAGGTTTTGACCGTCATCAATCACAAATGAAAAAGTTGATCATATAAAAGAATATTTATATTGGTTTTACAAGCTATGTTGCGAGGATATAAGTTATGATGATTTGGATATTGAAATTGACTGGGACAATGATGAGACAGAGGCAGAAGCTAATTTTAGATATTTTGGAGTTCAGCACCTTGGGAAGACGAAAGCGGGTGTCAAATTGAATTAAATAACGGAATACTTGATAAGTTTGAAGAATAGGTAGAACTAATTGCTATGTATAAAAACGTTGTTGTTTCGTTCAACTGGCAGCCATTTGGGGTACTATAACGTTAACCCAAAACATATTAAAAAACGTAAATAGTACCCTATACCTATAGCTATTCAAATTTTTCAACTAAATCTATCGAAATCCTTTCGAATTTCTTTATATTTACCGTTCGAGGCACACACAAACTCTATTAGTAATCATTGATTTTTACTTAGTCTCGAAAATTCTGTAAAAATTTTCTATTGAGCTTTTATTTACTAATTTAGTGCCTAAATACCTCACTAAACATTCACCACACTATTACAGACAAGTAGAAGAATGAAGAATATTAAAGAATGGTTATTAGAAAAAAAAACTGACGATAAATCAACGGTAATATTATTAATAAAAGGGTATTTTCTGCTCACCATTTTGTGTTTTATAGTTTTAACCCTACCAATTTGCCAAAGTTCAAAAAGTTCATTAGTTGACCATTGGTTTTTCTCGGTTTCGATAGTAAGTACAACGGGTCTTGCACCTGCTGATTTTTCAGGTTCTTATAATCTTTTGGGACAAATAATTAGCCTGTTATTTATTCAATTAGGAGGGATTGGATATATGGCTTTAAGTTCATTTATAATTTTAAAGC
Organism: uncultured Saprospiraceae bacterium; assembly: GCA_937922815.1. Lineage (GTDB taxonomy): Bacteria > Bacteroidota > Bacteroidia > Chitinophagales > Saprospiraceae > CALAJP01. The sequence goes on along the minus strand of CALAJP010000187.1, from coordinate 9,033 downwards.
AATTCCATAGGCTTCCGAGTTTATCTGCAAGACTATTGAGACTGGAGTTCAATCTTCCTCAAAAATATCCTTTGGTTTCGTTTATTTATAGCATTTTCATATTTACACTACTCATAGAAGTAATTGGAGCAATTATACTATATTTTGGATTTAGAGAAGCAGGAGCTGAAAACCCAATTTGGCAATCAATTTTTCATAGTATCTCTGCATTTTGCACAGCAGGTTTCAGTTTGTTTGGAGACTCCATGACCTCTTTCAACAATAACTCCCTTATTACTACAACCATTTTGACATTATCCCTTTTAGGTTCAATTGGATTTATTGTTCTTTTGGATTTTTGGTTGAAGCTAACAGGACAACGAAAATCAATTACCCTAACTTCAAAAATAATCTTGTTTGGTACATTTCTTTTTTGGATAGTGGCTGCGATTACAATATTTCTATCGGATGTTGAGTTTAGGGAAATGGGTTGGGAAGGAATGAAATTGGCAATTTTTCAAAGTATCTCAGCACATACAACAGTCGGATTTAATAATTATGATATTGGGTTAATTGATACTGGGGGGATTTTCGTTATGATTGTTTTGATGATAATCGGGGCTTCTCCTGCAGGAACGGGAGGAGGAATAAAAACCACTTCGATAACTGCATTAATTGCCGTATTGCTATCCGTGCTCAAACGAAAAAGGCACATAACATTTTTTAATAAAGAAATCCCTGCTTCAAATATATATTTGGCGGTATCGTCAGCTATTTTTTATTCCTTTATTCTTCTCATTGGTACTTGGTCTATTTTAATGGTGGATGGAAAAAACTTTGAATTTGAAAAGATTCTTTTTGAGGTTACTTCTGCACTTAGTACCGTTGGGTTATCAACAGGAATAACAGGACAATTATCAGATTTGAGCAAACTGATAATCTCTTTTTTGATGTTTATAGGAAGGTTGGGTGCACTGACATTTGGTTTTGCCCTAATTTCTAAGGCTCCTTTGTTACGAGATAAGCCTAAAATTGAAGATATTGCAATTTGAAATAAAATTAATAAAACATGAATAAATTATCAATTCAGGTGTCCTTTTGCTTAATTATGTTTCTTCTTTCGTGTGGAGACCCTAACCCCAATTTGGACACAAAAGGGGAAGATGAGTTAAAAGCCCTCGAAGTGGAGCGTACAATTACGAAGGATGAACAAAATTTTCAGGATATTATTTATGTCCCGATTTATTCTGATATATATGCTGACCAACAAAACCAGAAGGTTTTATTGGCGGCTACTTTGAGTATAAGGAATACAAGCCATAGTGACTCCCTTTTTATTTCCAAAATTGACTATTTTAATACCCATGGTGAATTGGTAAGACAATATATTGAAAATCTGATAAGCCTTCCACCAATGGCAACGGTTAATTATGTGATAGAAAAAGAAGATGATACTGGAGGAACAGGAGCAAATTTTATTGTAGAATTAAGCTCAAGGAACAAAAATGTTAAACCAATAATTCAAGCTGTCATGGTTAGTCATACGGGGAATAAGGGATTTACTTTTTTAACAGATGGTTATTCCATAAAGTAAAAAATAGCTTGGATACTTAGTTTTAGGTGCAATAATGATTTTTTGTACCTAAAACTAATCTCCAAACAAGCAAATAATTTTCTAAAACCAATTTTAAATCTCAATCTTCCGTTTATATAAAAACGATGGGCAAATTACATATTAATGCTCAAATTGAGAGGAAAAAGTATCATAATATAAGCTTTATTTAAAATCAAAAACTGAACTGCAAAAAATTGCAGCTAAAGCACCATCATTTACATATTTGACTTTTGCGAAAATTAACATCAATGAAACGGTTAAATCATTTTCAACCTTAAAAACAATATAGTTACAGAATGGGGCAAGATGCTTATTTTACCTACAAACTCTTTCCTCACTACAAAGCAATCCTCCCTAAAACTATCAATTTGCCTTTCTATAATCAAGTGGTGGTTTTCTATCACCTAGCAATGCTTCATAAATAAAATTATCGCCTTGACGCTCTTTTAGTTCTTTTTGAGCTTTGGTAGCAATTTCAGGATTTTTATAAATTTCTACAGCCGATAAAGCTAGTGTTTTGGCAGCATTTATCATTCCCTTATGTCCAATGCTCATTCCGCCTGCCGCCACAGCTTGCCAACTATGAGCCGATGTTCCAGGAACCCACGTTGCAGTAATTAGCCCAGCCGTAGGAACCAACCAACTCACATCTCCCACATCGGTAGAATATGACCCCGCTATATCCGAAACCAAAAAATCGGCAATTTTTTCAGAATCAGAAATGTTGATATTTTTATGGGAATAAGATTTAATAATTTCCTCAGCAAATTTTTTCTCTTCTTCATTATAAACGACTCCTCCTACTTTTCTCAAATTCGCATCTATTACTTCAGCTAGTGTTTCATTCACGAGTAGGTTATATGCACCTGCAACAACTTCATAATCCATAGTTGTTCCCGTCCCTAATGCGGCTCCTTTAGCACAATTAACAACCCGCTCCAAAATTGACTTAACCTCTCTCATTTGTGGGTGTCTTATGGCATAATAGACTTCTGCTTCTGCTGGTACTACATTTGGAGCTTCACCTCCTTTCGTAATCACGTAATGCATTCTGGTTTCCTGAGGCACATGTTCTCTAAGTAAATTAACCATATTATTCATCGCTTCTACCCCATCAAGAGCACTTCGTCCACGTTCAGGAGCAATCGCAGCATGGCTCGCTGTTCCATGAAATCGAAACTTAACGGTGCTAATCGACAAACATGATTCGGCTGCTGCACTATTTTCGCCACTCGGATGCCAATGAAACATAACATCAACATCATCAAAAACTCCTTCCCGAGACATATATACCTTTCCTGCACCTCCTTCCTCAGCAGGAGTACCAAAAACTTTGATGGTTCCAGCTTGTTTATTTCTTTTCAACCAATCACTTATCGCAATACCTGCCGCAGTAGAAGCCGTTCCAAATAAATGGTGACCGCAAGCATGTCCAGCAGAACAACCCTTTCGTTCTTGTTTGTAAGGTACCGCATCTTGAGAAACGCCAGGCAATGCATCGAATTCTGCCAAAATACCAATCACAGGTTTACCACTTCCATAGGTAGCGGAAAACGCAGTTGGAATATTCGCAACTCCTGCATTTACCTTAAAGCCCGCTTCTTTGAGTTTGTTTTGAAGTAATTTGCTACTTTTTTCTTCTAAATAACCTAATTCTGCATGTGTCCAAATATCTTGAGCGACCTTTGAATAATCATCAAAACCGTTATCCAAAAATTTCATAATTTCTTTATCCTCATTTTTACCCGTTTGAGCAAATAAATTGATATTAAAAATAGAAAACATAAGCGTTATAAATGCAAATGGTATTAATGGCTTCATGCTTTAGAGCGTTAAATGGTTAAGATTCAAGTTATGAAATAGCGAATAAATAAAAATACGTTCAATTTTGTGATTATAATAAATTTTTTACCACAAAATCAGAATAGCAATGATATTCAAAAACATAACTTTCCTTAGTTGCAAGTAGCTATTTTACGAATAATATTTTAGTTTTGCGTTGAAAATTCAAATTATTAAATTAATTAGGCAATGAGTAATAAACCATTTTTGATAGGAATATGTGGCGGTAGTGGTTCTGGAAAAACGACTTTTATTGATACGTTAAGAAAGGATTTTTCAGAAAGAAAAGTAAGTCTTATTTCTCAAGATGATTATTATTTACCAAAAGACCAACAGGTACGAGATGAAAACGGTACCATCAATTTTGATTTGCCAAGTTGTATAGATTCTGATGCTTTTTATAATGATTTGAAAAAATTATTAGGAGGTTCTACAGTTCAAAAAGAAGAATATACCTTTAATAATAAGTCGAAAACTCCTACTATAAAAACATTTTATCCAACTGAAATTATTTTGGTGGAAGGGTTATTCATATTCCATTTCCCTGAAATTGCTAAGTTGCTAGATTTAAAAATTTTCCTTGATGCAAAAGAGAATTTGAAATTAATCAGAAGGATAAAAAGAGATAGAATAGAAAGAAATTACCCGCTTGATGATGTTTTGTACCGATACGAACACCATGTCTTGCCTTCTTTCGACCAATACCTAAAACCCTACAAAGATAGTTGTGATTTGATTATTAATAATAACACGAACTTCAATGCAGGATTGGGGGTTATTCGAGGTTTCTTGAGTAGTAAATTAAGTGAATTAGAAAAATAAGTTCGTTTTAATAAATTGTGTATTTTACTATGATTTATTGAAAAAAAACAATAGATAGTAATGGCCAAAATATTGGGTTTATAGTTAAGTTAAAAACGTAAAAAAAAATTAAAACTATTAGTTGAAAATTAGATTTTTGTTGTAAATTGCTTAAGGTATAACTAAAACATTATACGGTATAAAATGAAGATACAACTACTATTATTTATCTTGATGATTCCTTTTTTATGCATCTCTCAAGAAAGTATCGAATGGCAAGATGAATTGGAATTAGAACTATTGAAACCAAATACTAAGAAGAAAATTTGGTTAAAAATGATTAACGACGGGATGTCTCACCCTGTAATGATTCCCGTGCTTATTGTTCATGGCAAAAAACCAGGCCCAACACTGGGACTTATAGCCGCAATACACGGAAATGAATTAAACGGAATCAAAGTAATACAAGAAGTTTTTGAAAATATTGATGAAAGTAATTTTCATGGAACTCTGGTAGCTATCCCCGGAATTAATGGAATCAGCATACCACAGCATCGTAGAAGATACATTGACGAAGAAGATTTAAATAGGAACTTTCCAGGTAAAGAGAAAGGAAATAGGTCTCAGCAATATGTCTATCAAATTAATAATAAGATATTAACCAAACTTGATTATTTGATAGATATGCATACCGCTAGTTTTGGTCGAGAAAACTCATTATATGTTAGAGCAGCCATGCAGAATGATACCATCAGCCAGATGGCTAATCTACAAGACTCTGATATTATACTTAATAGTAATAGGCTACCAAGTGCTAACGAACAAATAGCAGCTACAAGAACGATGCGTGCAGAAGCTATGCTTAAAGGTATTCCCACTATTACGGTTGAATACGCTAATCCACAAGTATATCAACCTGAAATAATCCGAAGAGGGAAAATAGGAGTAGAAAATACTATGAGTTGGCTAAAAATGATAGATAAAGAAATTGTTCAAACTCCCAAGCCTGTGATGTGCAAGAAATCTTACTGGATTTATGTAGAGGAAGGTGGATATTTAGAAGTTCTTGTAGATTTAAAACAACAGCTCAAAAAAGGAGACATAATTGCTGTTATGAGAAACCCTTTTGGAGATATTTTAAACAAATATTATTGCCCAGAAGACGGAATAGTTATTGGAAAAAGCAGTAACCCCATCAATATGAATGGGGGTAGAATCATTCACTTAGGGATACCTATAGACAAATAAATCTAATTCGATTGTAACAAATGAACCTAATACCTTGGTTAATTGCAGCGTTTACAGTATTCGCTGTATATTATTTAGATAAATGGGAAAACAAGTACCTTAAATCTATTTTTGATTGGGTACCCGCAATTTTATTAGCTTATATTATTCCTGCTATTATTTCAACGATAATGGGGCAAAGTTTCGCTAATGATGAAATTCATCAATACAGCAAATCTTATTTTATTCCTCTTGCTATTATAGCTGTAATGAGTAGCCTTTCCATCAAACAATTAATATCCATAGGATGGAAACCAGTGCTTGTCTTTCTTGCGGGTTCGTTTTGGATAGCACTGTTTCCCGTAGTCATGGTCTACATATTTCAAGAAAGTCATTTAGTAACAGAAATTTTTACCAAACAAGAATATTGGAAAGGTATTCCCCCTATTGTTGGAGGTTGGATAGGAGGAAGCACAAGTCAATTGGTATTAAAAGAAGTGGTAAACTGTCCAGAAAATATATTTCTAACTATTTTAATCCTTGACAATATCTTAGTAAATATATGGACAATTTTCATGTTTCAGGGAATCAAAAAAAGCAAAAAACTAAACAGTTGGCTTAATATTACAAATTTAGAAATGCCCAATGAGTTGCCAAAGAAAACAGAAAGTAATATACACCCTATAATATGTTTTATTTGCTTATTTCTAATTGTATTAATTACCAATACTATGTTCGATAGTTTCATATCGAAAATTGTTTTCTTATCAATCGTTGGACTTGTTTTAAGCAATTCACTCCATAATTGGAATTATTCTTTTGCACTAAAATTCGGTAGTATTCTAATACTAATCGTAATGTCTATTCTTGGATTAAAATTATCATTTAGTGCTTTTAATATAGAATTAAGTTTGCTATCATTTTTAATTATATGGCTAATTAGTCATTTTGTTTTTATGGTTTTTATGGCAAAACTATTAAACATCAATGTCGCTTGGGTCTCAATTGCCAGTATGGCTAATGTAGGAGGTATTGCAACTGCTCCTGCAGTAACTGCTGCATATGAGAGAAAATGGATGCCACATGCAATAGTATTAGCTATACTTAGCATGGCAACAGGTACGTTCTGGGGCGTATTAACCATATATTTACTAAAACACATAATATAAAGTTTTTATAAGGTTAAAAATTTAGAAAAAAGCATATATTTATTAAGGTTTCTAAAAGGTAATTTTTTATAATTAATCGTAAAATCGAAATTCAAATTGAGTACAATTAAAACCATATTCCCTGATGAATTTGAAGCTTACAAACACTGGTACCCTAAAGCATTAAATGCAACCATTCATCCCATGATAAGCTTCTTTCTAAACTTAGAACAAGAAAGAATCATTACAAGGTATTGCCATATGCATCCTACTGTTAATGGTGAAAAATTAAGGGAAGTTCTAAACCATCGTTCTAAACATTTTCTATGGGCGGGTGCAGATTTACTTAATGTAACCTCTGCCAGTGGGAAAAGGCAAATGGTAGTCATAGAAAACAACTCTTGTCCTTCTGGTCAGAAGTCAATGCCATTAATTGATGATAATCAAGAACAGGGAAGCTATAAATTAATGGTCGAAAGAACATTTAAGCCTTATCTATTAAAACTAAGAAATAAAATAAAAGGTGGTTTAGCCGTTATTTATGATAAAAATCCAATGGAAGCATCGGGTTATGCTGAAGTAATTGCTGATGTAATGAAAGAAAAGGTCTACTATGTTGATTATTATGACGATGACCCAAACCCTAAAGTTTCTTTCGATGGTGGTGTAATGTATATTCGTGATGAAAATCAAGATTTAATACCAATAAGGGCAGCTTTTAGATATCTAACACAAAAACCTTGGAATAGACTACCCTTACATTCCAAAACCAAAATATTAAATCCAACTATTGCATGTTTGGCTGGAGGACGAAATAAAATGGTTGCTGCCAAAGCATACGATATATTCAATACCGAATTACAAGAACATGGCTTGAAAATTAATATCCCTGAAACGATTTGGGACGTAAGTAAAAATGAAGTTCCGCTATGGGTCAAAAAAATGGGAGGACATGCCGTTATAAAAGTACCTTACAGTAATGCTGGTCAAGGCGTTTATACCATCGTAACAGAAGAAGAACTAAACAAATTCATGGAATTAGATTTTGATTATGATTTGTTTATAGTTCAAAGTTTAATCGGGAACTCAAACTGGAGTAGTATAACTTCTTCAGGAAAACTCTATCATGTAGGCACTATTCCTAACCATAAAAATCAGACTTTTGTTGCAGACATACGCATGATGGTTAGCTCTACAGAAAAAGGAATAAGACCCTTATGCACCTATGCCAGAAGAGCAGAAAACCCCTTAATTAATGATATTGAAAAAGGGACTGATAGCTGGAAAATGTTAGGAACAAACCTTTCATTCAAAAACGAAGATGGATCTTGGGGAAGCGATACAAATAGGTTAGTATTAATGGATAGAAGGGATTTCAATAAACTGGGAATTGGGCTTGATGATTTGATAGAAGCGTATATCCAAACTGTTCTTTCTATGGTAGCTATTGATAAAATGGCACAAACCTTAATCAATAAACAAGGTAAATTCAGAATGAGGCTTTTTAAAAGTCTAAACAACGATAAAAGTTTATTGGATGAAATAAAAATGGACTAATGCAAAAATTCAACATTTTAATTCTAACCGATCATACTAATCACAGTAAAGAAAATTCAGTATATACTTTTGCTCATGCTTTGAAGAATCATAGATTTACAAACCGTACTGAAATTGCATCAAGAGGAACTTTGGAAAATAATACTTTTTTTAAAAATTTGTCAACCCAACATATTTGGGCAACCAAAGTCAAACAAGACTTTCGCTTTACTCACAATGGGGATTCGTACAAAAAAGGAATAAAAAAGGTTTCTCTTTATGAATATGATGTAATTTGGTTGAGACTTCCGCCTCCAATAGATAAAAATTTCTTAAACTTTCTTAGCAAGAACTTCTCTAACCAATTAATAATCAACTCTCCTATAGCTATTTACGAAACAGGTAGTAAAGAATTCCTTTTGAATTTTCAAAGTGTATGCCCTCCAATGAAAGTATGTAGGTCTATAGAAGATGTTATTGAGTTTAAAAACCAATTTCCAATAGTTTTAAAACCTTTTCGAGAATATGGAGGTAAAGGAATCATCCGAATTGATGAAGAAAAGGTTTGGATTGGAAATCAAGAAATGACTTTCAATACATTCATATCTACTCTAAAAGATAGCAAATTTGAATATCTTGGAGTCAAATTTTTGAAAAATGTAGCCAAAGGAGACAAAAGAATTATTGTTGTAAACGGTAAAATAATGGGAGCATCACTCAGGTTGCCAGATAAAAATTCTTGGCTATGCAATGTCTCAATGGGTGGAACTTCTAACCGCACCGAAATAGCCGAAGAAGAATTCGAAATTATTGAGAAGATAAACCCAATACTTATTAAAATGGGGATTCTTATGTACGGTGTTGACACCTTGGTTAATGATGATG
>CALAJP010000186.1 GCA_937922815.1 uncultured Saprospiraceae bacterium | reverse complement strand
AGCCGAAATTAACGATTCAGTGGATTATGTAATGGAACATTTCCCTTCTGAATATAGAACTTTTGCCTTCCCGTTTCATGATTATAATCTATCAGAAGTGGAATTGATTGAATTAATTAACGAAACTCAGCTAGACGCTTGCTTTGGTTCTATCCAAAACATAAATCCTGATATTCCTAAGCATTATCCACGTATCCAAATGGATAATTATGGACATTCTGCTAAGAAAGTGTTGAAAAATATGAGAATGAAAAGCTTTACGAGGAAGTATTTTAGGTTTTCTTTGTTTTGAATTTTACAATCTGTTTTAATTAAAATTTTTAAAGAGGTCAGTTAATTATCTTCAAAGAAGTCATTATCGATTTCTTTTACTTCGTAGGTTGTTTTTACTTGAACACCAACATTATATTGATGCATCAAGTCAACCAATTTGATGCCGTCAATTAAAATAATTGAGTGATGAGCCTCTCTCGCTTTTTTGATTGCTGAATTATCAAATGTTGAAGTTGTTATAAAAACGCCTTTTGTCGTATCTCCACTCATAGCACCAATGAAATTTCTGATATCCTTTTCTCGAACTTTATTTTCAGTATATCTTTTTGCTTGAGTGTATATCTTTTCAAGCCCCAATTTATCTTCATTAATTATACCATCTATTCCCCCATCGCCTGATTTTGAGGTTTCAATAAAATCGCCATATCCCATTTTTTTTAAAAGGATTAAAATTACTTTTTCAAAAAAATAGGGGTCAATTTCTTTTAGCTTATTTAATAATTCAGTTTGAACCTCTGATTCAATTGTAGCAAAACCAGAATCAATTAAGTCTTGTGGCGATGCATTATTATCAGTTTCTAAATCAATTTCAGGCTTAGTAGTGTTCTTATTTTTGATTGATTGTCTATGCTTTATGAAATCCTCATCATTCTGAAGTTCAGATAAGATAAGAATACCTTTTTTTAATTGGTTTCTTCCTTTATCTGTTATTTGAACTTGTCCTCTTTTGGGATATGAAACAAACTTTCCAATTTTCAAATATGACTTTCCCCATAAAATACGATCTAACAGAACATTAGATCCAGAACTTGTTTTCTGATTTAATTGTTCTTGAGATAGCTTTGAGTAATATTTATCACGAATCGTATTAGCTAGCTCCCGACTACTAATAGGTTCAGATTTACTCAGTACTTCAAGTATGGGATTAAAAGTTTCATGATATTTTGGTAATTCCATTATGTTTACTCTAGTGAAGTATTTAGGGTTTATACTAACACAATATACATTATTTTACACATTTCTCAATGTAAAACTAATCCATCAACGGTCACTATCCAATTTCAGAACAACAGCCATAAGAATGGTAAAACCGAGGAGGGAAGAACCTCCATAACTAATAAAGGGGAGAGGAATACCGATAATAGGGAGTAATCCCATGGTCATACCAACATTGGTAATGAGATGAACGAAAATAATGCCCGATACGCCATAAATAAAATGCCTCGAAAATTCGGCACGAGAACGTTCTGCCATAATAAGCAAACGATAGAGTAGGAGCGTAAATAGCCCAATAACGATAATGCTACCTTTCAAGCCTTGTTCTTCACCGACGGTACAGAAAATAAAATCGGTACTTTGTTCAGGAACATAGTTTAGTTTGGTCATATTCCCGTTTAAGAAACCTTTGCCCCAAACACCTCCCGAACCGATAGCTACTTTGGATTGCAGCACATTATAAAGCGAACCCCTCGGATCACAAACAGAAGGATTCAACCAAACATTAATTCTTTCTTGTTGGTGAGGTTTGAGCATATTGTTGAAAAACAAATTGGCAGACAGGGCAATGGCAACACCAAAGAATATTCTTGCCCACGAAAACTTTACAACTTTAGAACCTCTATTTCTCCAACGCAATACCATCACAAGGATTAAAACTAATGCATTTACAGAAGCCCCATAAACCCAAAAATCTTCTTTTAGGATAATGATATTAAAAATAATTAATACAGCTCCTACCAAATAAGCATACCTTCCGAAACGCTGACCAACGCCAAGAATTATGATTTCGATTAATAATAGAAAATAAAAAATATGAAAAGGGTCAAATACAAGCCCTAAAATGAACATAATCGCTATGAAACCGCCTATTAAGTAATACAAAACAGACAAACCCTCTCTAAATAATAAAATAAAAAAGGATAGAAAAACTAAAGCAGAACCTGCGTCAGGTTGCAAAAGAATAAGAATAATGGGGGCTAAAATTAACCCAAACGAAATGAGTTGGTGGTTTAAGTTCTTTAATGAGGTGCTATAAGTACTCAAATATGAGGATAAAGCCAGACAAGTTCCGAATTTGGCAAACTCCGAAGGCTGAAACGAGAACCCCGCTACTACAAACCAAGAAGTTGCTCCTTTGATATTATTACCCAAAAAGAGAACTAAAAAGAGTAAAACAAGCGAAAAAATATAAATTACATATGAAAATGTTCGCCAAAACTTCCAATCTATAAACTGAATAGCAAAAAACAACAAAGAACAGATTCCTATAAAAATAAGTTGTTTGCCAGCCGATGATTTTAATAAAAAAGTACTGGTAGGTAAATCTTTAGTTTCTTCATACCCAACCGCATATATCATCGTCCAGCCTAACGCCAAAAAGGTTATAAACAGAAGGACTCCTAATAAGTCAATGCCAGATGTATTTGTTGTTGGAGTAGGCTTCATTAGGTGATTAGAATGGGATAGTAAAAGGTTAAAAGAATTATATTATAAACCTACAAATTCAGCAGGAGGAATTTTTTTGTCACGAATTAAGTAAGCCGATGGAAAATCTTCTTTCATTGATTGTAGCAACTGGTAAGCATCTAGTTTTTTCTTGAAAGCACCTGCGCGCAATCTAAAATAAGGTGCTGCATGTTCCCAATGAATTTTCAAATCGGGGTATTTTTCTTCCAAATCTTTTAGCGTAGATTCTAATTTCATTCGGTCTGTTGTTGCTAATAATTGAACTCTCCAACCCGAAGTAGTTTCTTGCATTCTACTCAAAGAAGAATAGCGATTCAGCATTTCGCCCGCAATATGATTTTCTTCAATGGTGATTTGTGCTTTTAAATCGGTATTGAAAAAGAGAATGGAAACGATAAAAAACAGTACAGCCCAAAGATTAGGGCAGTGTTTAAGATTAGGGAGAATACTTGTATTTTTCATTCGAATATTAATTTTTAATCAAATTTAATGGAGAAGCAGTACTTATTCCTACGGCACCTGCATCGATAAGTTGATTAGCTAAGGGTAGTGTAAAGTCGTTTCCTGAAGCTAATATTTTTATACTATTAGGGATATTTTTTTTAATAGTATTAATATCCTTTTCAGTAGGTAAACGATATAAACCAGTGGATGTTTTGATAAAATTAACTTCGTATTCTGTGCATAATTCACAAACCATCTTTATTTCTTCTTCTTCAAATAAAGAAGATTCTATGGTCATGGTGATAGGTTTTCCTTTGAGGTGTGATATACGGACACAAGACTCGATATCATTTTTCAAATAAGGAACATTTCTACTTTTTACGGCACTAATATTCATGACTACTTCCAATCCATCGGCACCATCGTTGATGGCTCTTTTTATTTCTTCTACTTTAGAGGAAGTAATGCTAAAGCCATAGGGATAGCCAATTACGGTATTAATTCTCGATCCATATTCGCTTATTTCTTTCCTGCAAGTAGCAACAAAATAAGGCGAAACAGAGATAGATTTGAAAGAATGTTTATTCGCTAATACACAAACGTTTTGAATTTCTTCTGGAGAAGAGTCAGGTTTGAGTACAGCGTATTCAATGATCGATGGTTCTAAGAAGTTATTCAAAAATAGTGTGGCTAAAATGTTTAAAAATAAATATATCGTATAAAATAGTAGATTATATGTAATCAAAAGATTCTCTGAAGACTATATAATCTACTATTTTGAATAACAAAAGTAGTTAATTATCCTTATTTTTTACCATGGCACTGCTTGAATTTTTTTCCACTTCCACAAGGACAAGCTTCATTTCTTCCTACTTTTGGCATTGCTCTGACAACAGTTTTTGGTTTTTGTATTTCATTATTGCCTTGGCTTACCGCTTCGGCAGCTTTTTTTGCAGCTTCTTGTTGCTCTGTACCTCTACTTTGGTTTACATGCGACATATCGACCTTTTCTTTCTGAGTACCTTGAATAGCATCTTCTTGATACAGTTTTACTTTAGAAAGGAAAGAAGAAACTTTTTCATTAATTAAGAAGATTAAATCTTCGAATAACTTAAAGGCATCAATTTTATAGATAACCAATGGGTCTTTTTGTTGGAAAGAAGCCGTCTGAGAAGTTTCTTTCAATTCATCCATTGACCTCAAGTGGTCTTTCCATTCTTCGTCAATAATGGCCAAAGAAATTGCTTTTTCGATACTTTTTGTAATATAAGCAGGTCCATTATCAATAGTTTCTTGAATATCAAGTCTAATAACGAATGGGTTTGCACGTCCATCAGTTAAAGGAACAGCAATAAATTTGAATTTATTTTGAATATTTTCAGTATCAACTTTATATTTTATATAAGTATAAACTTGGTTTTGAATTTCTTCAAACTTCAATTTATAAGACTCTTTAAAAGCCTGTGTGAAAGTATCCGTTACTTTAGCAACAGGGCTAGATTCAAAGAAGTTTTGATCGAAAGTAGGTGCTAATCCTAATACTTTGATACATTCTGCTTTGAAAGCTTCATAGCCATTTTGTTGACCATGAAAATCATGAACTAATGTTTCTGCCATGGATTCGAACATATTGTTCAAATCGACAGCAAAACGAGCACCCGAAAGTGCATTATTTCTTTTTTTGTAAATAGCTTCTCTTTGAATGTTCATAACATCATCGTATTCCAATAGACGTTTACGAATCCCAAAACTATTCTCTTCTACTTTTTTCTGAGCTCTTTCTATAGATTTAGTCACCATAGAATGTTGAAGGATTTCTCCGTCTTGGTGTCCCATTTTATCCATCATAGCGGCTAATCGGTCAGACCCAAATTTACGCATCAAATCATCTTCTAGAGATACATAAAATTGAGAAGAACCTACATCTCCTTGACGACCTGCACGACCTCTTAACTGTCTATCAACCCTTCTGGAATCGTGTCTTTCAGTACCTATAATGGCCAAACCACCCGCTTGTTTTACTTCATCGGACAATTTAATATCGGTACCACGACCAGCCATATTGGTAGCGATGGTTACCTGTCCTCCTTTACCTGCTTCGGTAACTACCTCTGCTTCTCGTTGGTGTTGTTTTGCGTTTAGGACATTATGTTTAATATTTCTCATTTTCAAGACACGAGAAAGTTTTTCGGAAATATCTACCGAAGTAGTACCCACCAATACGGGTCTTCCTGCTTCACTCATTCTAACGATTTCGTCCGCAACAGCATTAAATTTCTCACGGGCTGTTTTGAAAACTAAATCTTCTCTATCGTCTCTTTGAATAGGTCTATTGGTTGGAATAACAACTACATCTAATTTGTATATTTCCCACAACTCGCCAGCTTCTGTTTCGGCAGTACCTGTCATACCCGCTAGTTTGTGGTACATACGGAAATAGTTCTGAAGTGTAACCGTTGCGTATGTTTGTGTAATATTTCCGATTTCTACATTTTCTTTCGCTTCTAAGGCTTGGTGAAGTCCATCGGAGTATCTTCTACCTTCCATCATACGACCTGTCTGTTCGTCAACGATTTTTACTTCGTTGTCCATGACAATATATTCGACATCTTTTTCGAAGATAGTAAAGGCTTTCAACAATTGGTTTACAGAATGTAGACGAGAAGATTTTACTGCGAAATCTTGATATATTTCTGTTTTTTTACTAGTTTTTTCTTCTTGACTCAAATTTGAATCATTATCAATATTGACCATTTCGCTGGTAATATCAGGAAGAATAAAGAAATTGTTATCGCCAGAACCTTTGGATAAAAACTCGGTTCCTTTTTCCGTAAGTTCTACGCTTTTATTTTTTTCATCAATAGTGAAAAGTAATTCTTTATCCACGATATGCATATTTTTGGATTTATCCTGCATATAGTGGTTTTCGGCCTTTTGCATTTCTACTTTTACCCCTTCTTGGGATAAGAATTTAATCAAAGGTCTATAACGTGGCATTGCTCTGAACGCACGAAGCAATAACATACCGGCTTGACCTTCTTCAATACCATAATTTCCACTTTTGAACTCTTTGGTAGCGTCTGCTAAGAATTTAGTAGCCAATTTCCTTTGGGCAGAAATTAATTCCTCCACGGTTGGCTTTAGGGTTAAGTATTCTTGTTCTTCACTTCCTTGAGGTACTGGTCCCGAAATAATTAAAGGAGTACGAGCATCATCAATTAACACAGAATCCACCTCATCAATCATTGCATAATGGTGCTTTCTTTGAACTTTATCTTCGGCGGATTGTACCATATTATCTCTCAAATAATCGAAACCAAATTCGTTATTTGTACCATAGATAATATCACACTTATAAGCTTCTACACGCTCGGGAGAGTGAGGTTTATATTTGTCAATACAATTAACAGTAAGTCCCAAAAATTCAAAAATTGGGCCTACCCATTCACTATCTCTGAGTGCCAAGTAATTATTAACCGTAATAACATGAACTCCTAATCCAGTTAACCCGTTCAAATAGGCAGGTAGAGTAGCCACTAAGGTTTTACCTTCACCCGTTTGCATTTCGGCAATTTTACCATCATGCAACACCATACCCCCAATTAGCTGCACATCGTAGTGTAACATATTCCAAGTGATGTCACCTCCAGCAGCTTTCCAAGTATTTTTCCATATAGATTTACCATCTTCGATAATAATATGGTTTTTCTGTTGAGCCAACTTAATATCTAATTCTGTTGCTTTAACAGTTACCGTTTGATTGTCTTTGAAACGACGAGCGGTTTCTTTTACAACGGCAAAAGCTTCGGGTAAGATTTCTAATAAGATTTCTTCTAATAGTTTGTCTTTTTCTTCTTTTAATTTATCAATATCGGCGTACCAAGCTTCTTTTTGGTTAATATCTTCCGAGTCCACAATTTGCTTTTCGATGCCTTCAATATCTGTATTGATTTCAGTAAGATAAGCACTGATTCTTTCTTTAAATTCACCTGTTTTACCTCTTAATTCATCATTAGATAAAGATTGGTAACTTTCGAAATTTGCATTAATCTGCTCAACAAGGGGTTTGTATTTACTTACATCCTTATCGTATTTCGTTCCGAAGATTTTTTTGGCGGTGTTTTTAAGAAAATTCAACATATTTAGAAGTATATTTTATTTAATATTTAGATATTTTGTACAAATATAAGGTTATGCGGCAAGATTTATTTTCTTTGTCTGTCAAATATTAATAAATCCATATTTATTATTTCACGTATTATGAAATTGATACCGCAATAATCAGATTACAAGAATAAAAATCATCACATACTATACCAAGCCATTATTTAAATATAAAACTGTCAGAATGTCTTTATTAAACGACAAAAGAGTAAATCTATATCTATTGATAATCATTTCTTGTCTTACTTCCCGTTGTACAAATATTCCAAGTGGTTACAGTAATATAACTGAATTTTATTTTCCATTGTACGATTTAAAAGAAGGTATGTTTTATGAATATGAATGTGATGATGAAATTTTTCCAAATGAGTATATTTTTATGCAACTAAAAGAGGATAAAGAAGGAAAATATTTAATTTTTAATCAATATGACGGAAATTTAAATAAAATTCAATCTTCCAGAGAGGATATTTTATCTAATGGTACTCGACTTACTGAAATGTCTTTGTATTCGCATGACGAAAACGGAACTACTGACCATGCTGTTGAGATAAATCATGGAAACCAGTTTCCTTTTTGGGTTAAGGACTCTTTAGGCATTTTTGTTACTAATTTGTCTATTGAGTGGGATGATAGTACTCAAATCTCGATTATTCGAAACAAAAAATTTGCTGGCTTGGTTAATTATAATTGGGAGGGTGTCGAGCAAGATGCCGTACTTCTCCAAACAAGACAATTAACAACACAACATCAGAATGGCGATTTGGAGGTTGAGGGGAGTGGCAAGCAGTGGTTTGTTAAAAATATTGGATTGGTAGCTTACGAAAAATACTTTGATGAAAACAATCGTTTGTTTTATGAGTTAAAACATAGATATGATACTAAAACGTTTCAATCAAAGTTTGGAATTAAATAACCAAAACTTGAACACTGACCAGCGTATTATTCATGAGGTTTTATGTTTTTTAATAGATTAGGTAAATTTAGGGATGATGAATATTTTAAATTATAAGTTTATTACCTTTTTAGTGCTGGGGCTTTTTGTTTTTCCTCCAATAAAAGCAAATACAGTATTAGGCTGTGTTTCGGACGGTTCGACGAATACAAGCATAGATTTAATATGGACCTTGCCGACATTATGCGATGCGAGCGACGAAATTATACTCTATGTTTCTACGGATTTTGCAGCTACTAATTATAATGAAATTGCTCGATTTAATATTAATCAAAATATAGAGGATTATACCTACACATTCCCCGCCAGCGAGCGTGTATTAAACCATTATTTTTATATAGAAACGAAGCAATCTTGCGGCATTTCGCAAACGACTGTTCGTTCCGATACCTTATCTAACGGACGTCCTGACGAACCTATTTTTGAATCTATAAACACCTTAGCTAATGGAAATGTTGAACTTAAATGGTCGCCGTCGCCGTCGCCAGGTGTTATTGAATATGAAATAAGAAGAAACCCTATTGTTAATGGAGAGATAGATAATAATAGAACTGTAGTAGTTGGAACGGTAGATCAATCGGTGAGTTCTATTATTGATACGGAGTTAAACCATATTACAGACGATACAAAATATATTTATAATATAAAATCTAATGATTGTAATAAGAATGGAGGATTTACAAGCCCTTCGGCATCACCTTTTCTTATTACAGCGGAGGCAGATGCTAATAATTCGGCATGTTCGGCTAGTTTTGCACTGAGTTGGAATGACTTTGAAGGTTATATGAATGGGGTTGATAAATATGAAATAGAAACGAGTAATGATGAAAATGGACCTTTTACAAGAGCGGGTTCAACGACCAATACGACTATTGACCTACCCAATCCACAACCTTTTGCTCGTGTCGTAGCTATTTCTAACGATGGGTTTGAATCTACTTCAAATGTAGTCGTCTTGCCTTCTAATTTTCAAGAGGGTATTTTATTAGATCTTCGGGTAAACGCATGGACGCGTAGAGGCACACTTTTACGGATTCTTAGTTATTCGTACACTCAGGATGCTGATGTGTCTAGTTTGCAATTATTGTCAGGTACTAGTCCCGATAATTTATCGGTTATTCAAGATATTGATGTTTCTAATGGAATTACAGATTTCGAATTAGGCTTAACGGTACCTGAAGAAACAGATGCTCCTGTGTTTTATCAATTATTAGGAAAAGATAATTGCGAAAATGAAGTAAAGTCAAATATTTTTTCACCTATCCACCTTTCAGGGACTAGCACCGTGACCGAAAGAGATATTAGTTGGAATGATGTAGCATCGGATTCTTTTTCTATTACCAGTTTCGATGTTTATAAAGTAGTCGATGGCGACACTATGCTTCATGAACAAAATATATCAGGAAACACTTACTCAGAAACCGTTTTGGAATCGGAGTTAGGAAAAGAGGTTTGTTTCTTTATAGTTGCTACTGTTGATTATATTACTTTGACAGGGGGGCAAAATTCAACAGTTACACAATCTAATGCTTTTTGTACGACCTCAGAGTCTGACTTTTTCTTTCCGACGGGCTTTGTAAGAAATGGCGTTTCAAGCACTTTTAAACCTGCTTTTGTGAGCTCGGCAGGTGCAAAATATAAATTGTCTATATTCAATAGGTACGGGCAGTTGTTATTTCAGTCCGAATTGCCAGAAGTTGGTTGGAATGGAACTTTTGACGGAAAAATCGCTCCATTAGGAACCTATACTTATGTTTGTGAATACGAAAAGGGTGGACAACCTACAGTATTGAACGGTTCTTTTTTAATGATTCAATAATTTTGTATTACTGATTTCGGGGAATAAGGTAAAGGTATTTTATGGATTAAAATGTGGATAAAGAAGAATCTATTTTTTTAATTCCCTTACATTAGACATTATTACGAATGAATTCATAGTGATTAAAAATGTTCTTTTTACTTCACTCTTCGTCAAGTACTCATCTTAATACCTATGGGTATTAGATTCCGTGCTTTCCTTGATTGAAATAAAAATCCCTGTTTTTTCTCTCATACAATCCAATTCGTAATATTGTCTATTATAGGGTGCTCTTTTTTTACTTAAAAGTATAAGATAATATATTAATAATGAGTTGTTAAAGAGGGAGTCTAGCTTGTAGAAAAATATTGTATTTTGAATTTAACTTGTAATTTGACTTCCTACCAAAACGCCCTCTTCAGAAAGCTCAGTCAACTGAACGTTTACCAATTTATTTTGAAAAGACTCGTCCAGTGGTAATTCAACTTTTAAATAGTTTTCAGAAAAGCCCGTCATCCAACCTTCCTTAGAGCCTTGTTCTACTAAAATGGTCGCCTCTGTTCCTATATATTTTTGATAAAATGCCTTTTTCTTCTTTTTTGAAAGAAGGGTAAGCATTTCATTTCTTTTTCGTCGTTTTTCCATCGGAACAACATCCTCCATCTGTGCTGCTGGGGTGTTATTTCGTTCCGAAAAAGTAAATACGTGTAAGTAATTAATATCAAGTTGATTAATGAAATTGTAAGTTTCTAAAAAATCTTCATCAGTTTCTCCAGGGAAACCTACGATTACATCTACCCCAATACATGCATTAGGCATCACTTTGCGAATAGAATTTACTCTATCTTGGTATAATTCTTTCTTATATCTTCGCTTCATGATTCGTAATTGCTTATTATTTCCTGATTGCAAAGGCATGTGAAAATGAGGAACAAAACGATTAGATTCGGCAACGAAAGAAATGATTTCATCAGTACATAAATTAGGTTCAATAGATGAAATTCTAAACCTTTCAATACCTTCAATTTCTTTGTCTAAAGATTTGATAAGATCAATAAATAGAGCCTCCTTTTTAGGTTTTACCCCTTCAATTACGGCAGTACCATTTCCAAAATCACCGATATTAACCCCTGTCAGAACAATTTCTTTTCCACCTTTTTGTACTATTTCATTAGCTGTTTTTATAATGGTAGGAATTGTTCCTGACCTACTTTTTCCTCTCGCTTGAGGAATGGTACAAAAAGTACATTTATAATCACAACCATCTTGAACTTTCAAAAACGAACGGGTTCTATTACCGAAAGAATAAGCCTCAATAAAAGTATTAGCATCTTTTACTTCCGTCGCTTTGACTAAAGTTCCTTCAGAAATATTCGATAAATTGGCAATATGTTTAACTAAATTGAACTTTTCAGCAGCCCCCAAAACCATATCTACTTCGGGGATTTCCGAAATTTCGGTTGGTTTTAATTGAGCATAACATCCAATGACTACTATTTTAGCACTAGGATTCAATCTTTTTGCACGTCTAACGACCTGACGACATTTTTTATCCGCAAACTCCGTAACCGAGCAAGTGTTAATTACACATACATCGGCTCCATTATTAAAGTCAACAATATCAAAGCCTTGGTCTTGAATTTGTTGAGATAAGGTAGAACTTTCTGCATAATTTAATTTGCATCCTAAAGTATGAAAAGCTACTGAATGTGGAGTTGCCATGCGAAAGATAAAATTTGTTAATAAGCTACAATAAAGTGCAAAATTACCATGCTACCACTCAAAAAACAAGAATTGTGGATAAGGATTGGGTATGAGAAGTGTAAAAAAACACTAAAAACTTATTCCATCGGTTAAAATGTAGCAGTAGTCAAAAAAACTTGCACCTTTTTTGATAGATACTTATATTAGCATAGAATATCTTTTTATTTATAACGAGATATTCTCTCTTTTAAAATTTTTTGTAACATAAAACAAATTCTATTAATGAGTCGATTTAAGAAATTTCTTACCTCTTCTAACCCAGTTATGAGCGAGGATAAAATGCGTACCGCTGCCTTAGATGGCGATATGTTAGGAACGAATGAAGTAATGACTATGAATGGAAGTATTAATAAGACTTTCATTTTGTTAGCTATTCTTTTATTTACAGCGGGTATTGGCTGGACATTTGCCAGTATGTCCTTAATAGTTATTGGTG
This sequence comes from uncultured Saprospiraceae bacterium, assembly GCA_937922815.1. GTDB lineage: Bacteria > Bacteroidota > Bacteroidia > Chitinophagales > Saprospiraceae > CALAJP01. The sequence continues at coordinate 6,661 of CALAJP010000186.1, read as the reverse complement.
CTATTGGAGGTATCGCTATGGTTCTTTGGGGATCATTCAAACCCACTTCAGCATCTATTAGTGCTCCTTTATATGCAGCATTTGAAGGTCTATTTGTTGGTGCTTTATCGGCATTCTATGCACATGCCTTTGATGGTATTATTTCGCAAGCGTTGTTATTGACAGTTACCTTATTACTTTTAATGTTATTTATTTATCGTTCTGGAATTATTCCTGTTACTAATAAATTAAGAACTGGAATTATAATGGCAACGGGTGCTGTAGCTTTACTGTATATTTCTAGTATGGTGTTAGGAATGTTTGGTATTAATATCCCTTATTTACATGAAGGAGGAGTAATTGGAATTTGTATTTCTGTTGTAATTTTAGGTATTGCTTGTTTGAACTTACTTTTAGATTTCGATTTATTCGAAAAAGGACCTTCGTATGGTTTAGGAAAACATTACGAGTGGATGGCAGCAATGGGATTGATGGTAACATTAGTTTGGATATATGTAGAAGTACTAAGATTGCTTTCTGTTTTGAGTAGTGATTAGTAAAATACGTTTTTACGTTGTACAAAAGCCTGACAATTTATGTTAATTGTCAGGCTTTTGTGTTTTTTAATCAAATAAATTGATACGTAAATGCGTATAAATTAAGTCTATTCTTTTTTAAACAAAATAACATTGTATAAATGGCTATTGGTTCAATATTTGCTTGTATATTCTATAGCTAATTACAGCTTTTAAAACAAAAAATAATAATTTATGAAACTCTTTTATTTAACTACACTTAGTTTAGCTACTTTACTTTTTTCGTGTTCTAATGACGATGATGCATCTATGGTTGAAGAACCCGAAGTTCCTGTAACACCTGTTGATGAAAATACAGAAGAAGAAGCCTATTTATTTGTATTGAAAGTTACGGACGAAGCTGGTGTTGATTCGACAAATGGAAATGCCTTTGGAAATTCGTCTATTGAAGCTACTTGGCGTTTGTCCGCAACAGATATTGGGGCTCGAATTGAAATTCCTTTTTCTGCTGAAAGTAATAAAGGATTAAAGTCGCTTTTGATTTCAGAAGAAATTCCACTAGAGTGGTTAGAAAAGAAAGATGGAACTGCGTTTTTTGATAGTAGAGTTATTGAATTATCAGACAGTATTTATGTAGATACTATTTATTTTAGAATCCCTTGTTCAAAACAACTTTCAGGTTCAATAACAATTGTAGATAGTACCGATGTAGCTAAAAAAATTAAATTGTTTCCAACTTTAGAAGTAAATAATGAATTGAAAGTGAATTCTAAAATATTTTTGAGAGTGCCTAAAGAAAACTTCAATCCAGACTTTGGAATGACCCTTTTGACAGAAGTATTAGCAGATAGCATTACTCAGTCTAAAGCTCATGTAAATGAAGATTCTACAGTTTCTATAAAAATAGTTAACCAAGAAGAATCAGATTGTTTCTACACCGCTAGCAGTAAAAGTGTAATCAAAAACCTTTTTGATGAAGGTACTGATATTAGTTTAGATGCTAATAATGATTTTATAGTAGATGCATTTAAACTATATGTTGTTAAAAATGCTGACACTTATTATTTCATTGACTTCAAGGATTTTTCTTCCACTCGTGTTGAAAATGCCGTTGCCTATAAGTATGAAGATGAGTAATATCAAATTAATAAAATAATATGAATGGCTAGCTAAATAAAATTTGGTTAGCCATTTTTGTTTAAAAAGCTTTTCAATTCTATAAAATTTTTCAATGCTCTAAGGAGATGAGCTTCAATATTCGTATTATTGCATCTTGAAAAATTAAAAAGAAAAATAATATGTACCAATTAAGTAAAGTATTGTCAAAAACTACGACTGTCGCTCTAGGCATGTTCGCAATTATTAACTTCTCGTCTTGTGACAAATCTTCTACACCTGATAATGTAGTTATGATTGAAAAAGGAAAAGGAGCTAAAGCCACTCCTGGTAATTTTGCAGTATTGAATTACACTATGTCAAGAAACGATACGACTATTCGTAGTTCGAGTATAGATGGGAGAGAGGCTATTGTTAAGATTTTTTCACCTAAGGAAATAGCAGAATTAAAGAATTTTGACCCTTTAGTCCCTGTATTGCCTACATTGAACGTTGGAGATAGTGTTCGAATTGTTATTCCTGTTGATTCATTCCCGTCGGCTCCTTATCCTGATGGAAACATTGATTTGAATGTTAGATTAGTCAATGCTTATGATTCTATTAGTTTGGATGCTATGATGGCAGAAAAGAAAGCAAAAGCAGATGCAATTGCTAAATTAGTTACTGATAGACATGATGAGGTTAATGAATTGTCATTAGAATTGATTAAAAAGTTTAATGCTGGAAAATTAACGGATTTAATTAAAACAGAATCTGGCGTATCAATTTATGTTATTGAAGAAGGGAAAGGCGCTAAACCTAATGATGGCCAAACTATAAAAGCTCAATATCATGGTATGATTGGATCATTAGATTCTAAATCTGAAAACAAATCAGGTGTTAAAGTGGGTGATGTTTTTGACTCTTCTTTTGGGCCAAATAGAGGACAAGCGATTCCTTTTACTTCTGGACCTGCAGCTAGAGTTATTCCAGCATGGAGAGATGGGTTCAAAGAAATTAAGCAAGGAACAAAAGCAATTATCTTCTGTCCTGCTGCTACTGCCTATGGCGAACGATCTACACCTAATATCCCTGCCAATTCTGATTTAGCATTTTATGTAGAATTTGAAGGATTGAACTAATTATTTGAAGAAAATATATTTTTTAACCTTTTAAACCACAGATATGACTGGGGACCAGCTGAAGGAGCTTAGAGATAAACTCCTCGTTTTAAGGAGGTATCTTTGACGTCGATAGACGATTATTAGAAATAGAAGATAAAGAACAAGAGAGTTTGAATCCTAACTTTTGGGACGACCCTACTCGTGCAGAAAAGATTCTGAAGGAACTAAAAATTCATAAACAATGGGTTTCTTTGTATGAAAATGCAGAATCCAATATCAATGATGTGGAAGTTCTAGATGAATTCTACAAAGCTGATGAAGCTACTGAAGAAGAAGTCGCTGAACAATACAAAGTTTGTCTAGATGCTGTAGAAGAGTTAGAGTTCAAATCTACACTCAATCAACCAGAAGATGAATTGAGTTGCATTTTGGAAATTAATGCAGGGGCAGGAGGTACAGAAAGTTGTGATTGGAGTGCGATGTTGTTAAGAATGTACCAAATGTGGGCAGATAACAATAAGTTTAAACATTCAGTTTTGAATATTCAATATGGTGATGTAGCTGGTATTAAAAAAGCTGAAATTGAAATAGAAGGAGAGTTTTCTTATGGCTATTTGAAAGGAGAAAATGGTGTTCACCGTTTGGTGAGAGTTAGTCCTTTTAATGCTCAAGGCAAGAGACAAACTTCTTTCTCTTCTGTTTTTGTTCATCCAATGGTTGATGACAGTATTGAAATTGAAATCAATCCATCTGATTTGAAAGTCGATACTTTTAGAGCCAGTGGAGCAGGAGGGCAGCACGTTAATAAAACTGAATCTGCTATTCGGATTACGCATATTCCAACAGGAATTGTTGCTGAATGTCAACAAGAACGTTCTCAGCATATGAATAGAGACAAGGCAATGAAAATGTTGCGTTCTAGAATGTATGAGAAAGAATTGGAGGCTAAAAATGCCGAAAAAGATGCCCTAGAAGCTAGTAAAGCTAAGATTGAATGGGGAGCACAAATTCGTTCTTATGTATTAGATGACCGAAGGGTCAAAGATCATAGAACTAATTATCAAACTAGTCAAACAGATTCCGTTTTGGATGGAAATATAGACAAGTTTTTACAAACATTCTTGTTGTATAGTAGCCAACAACGTTCGAATCTATAAAAAATGACGGTGTATTAGATGTAATACTAGAGAGAAAAGTTGAGCAAAAAATGAGTTAGCATATTAGAAATTAGCTAATGATATAGATGACTTGTTCCGCTTTTTATTAGTGAGCTTATTTAGTCTGTAAGCGTTACATTTGATACACCGTCTTATTTGAAAATTGTTTTTTACGAGACTTGTTAACCGTTTTCAAGATAAGTTGTTAAAAGACTTGAAAAGCATAGGAATTATTCCCCAATCAATTAGAACCACACAAGTCGGAAATACGTGGAGGGTTAGAGGTAAGGAGCTTCTGGTTGCTAAAAAAATAGAAATTTCCTTAACCGATTTTAATACTATCAATAAAATTGTTTCTTCTATCAACCATAAGGGCATTGAAAGTATGATCGATAAATTGAAGAATAAAAACCTTCAGAAACACCTCAAAGAAGCAAAAAACAAACTTTATTAGTTGCAAAGTAAAAAACAGCTTATCTTCTTGAAGTTCTTGACAAAGAGTTGGGTGAAGTTATTTATATTAAAGAGGTCAATAATGACTATTGGGTTAATCCAAGTTTATCATTTTTTTTGAGTAGAGTGAACTGAAATTTCAGCCTACGGTTTCGGCTATGATTAATATGGGAATAAATAAGCGATTCTTTTTGGCTAAGTACTAAAACACCTATTTATTATAGCTTTTGTTAGTAATAGCGTTTTTTATTCATAATGAAATCTACATTTGGCAATCAATATTTCATCTTCTCTGTATTGATAAATTAGTCTATGCTCGCTATCAATTCGTCTAGACCAAAATCCTGCATATTTATGTTTTAAAGGTTCAGGTTTTCCAATACCATCAAATGGACTTCGAGCTATGTCTTTCAAAATCTCATTTATTTTTTTTACTTTTTTCTTGTCAGTTTTTTGCCAATAAAGATAATCTTCCCAAGATTCGTCTACGAATACATATTTCATTTTAGTTTTCGATTAAGTCTTTACTATATGATTCTCCTGTTTTTAATTTATTAATAGCAGAATCTAATCTTAATTCATTTTTTCGAGATGATAATTCGTGATTAGTTGCCATTAAGGAATTATATTCTTGTAATGACATAATTACAATTCCAGAATCTTTTCCACGATTTATGATTAAAGTCTCAAAGTTTTTTACAACTCTGTCTAAATAAGTTTTAATGTCTTTTCTGAAATCAGAAACAGTGGTAATTTGCATAATGTCAATTTTATATTACGTACAAATATACGTACAAAATGTTGATTTCGCAATTTTTTGCATTATTGCAAGTGGTTACGGCTATGAGTAGTTGTGTGGTTTAAGCATCTAATTTAGCTTCGGTTTCGAGTTGGTTAAAACCTGTCCCCTTTTTTTCAACAATCACTCCTTCTACATGGGTAAGGGATACTTTCCAAACTTAATTTGAGATTTCTTCTATTTTTTTGTCCACAATCTGAAATCGTTGCTCATATTCAAAAACGATTTACTAGTATTTCCTTTAAGAAAATTATCAATTAGAAGATTAATTTAAATGCTTTCCTTTTATTACTCACGTTTTAAGAGGTTGTGGTGGACCTGCTTGTCCAATAATTTCTCCTCCAAATTTTATCAAATCATATAATCGAATTACGGCCCAACTAATTTCATCTTGATTACAATAGTAACCTTCTATTTCTCCGAATTTGTTGTAATTTGAAATATTAAAACCTTCTTCGATATCATTGTACCAGATTACTTTTCTACCGCAAATTGCAACAACCCAAAAACCATTGCCCTCATTTCCGAATTCTGGTTCATGCCACTTTTGGGGCTCAATTCTGATAAGTTCCCAAAAATTCCATAATTCACCACTTAGTTCAGTTTCTTTATTCAGAATTTCTTCTAAGAGTTCAATTTCAGATATTGGTGTCCATTTTTTCATTTCCTTCTAGTTACACACAACGATTTGTATATGGCAAGTATAACAGTAGAAAGTAATGAGCTTTCAAGTTTTCACTAAGCCAAAACGTTGTATTTTATTTTATCTTAATCATTTTAAAACCAAATCAAAAGATTTGGCGGTGTTTGTAAGTAGTACTGTACTATCATAAACCATCGAACTACTTATTTACTATATACAGTGTTAATTTTATCATTTTTCTTTTTCATACAAAGACAATACATTATTGACGAAAACTAAGTTTTTTAAGATTTTTCGTCATTAGTAGATATTTTTTTTGCTTGGGCATAACGTCTCGGTTATGGATAGTAAGGGGAATTAATAAGCAATTATTTCTGGTTTAGTAAAGACCTTAGTAATTCCGCATGGATTCGGACGTAGTCGAATCATCCGTAATTTCGGCTATACATTTTTTTGTGTGGTTTTTACTTTCCCTTTATTCATTAGTTTAGTTAATTCACTTATTTCGTTATAAAAATCTTCTGCCCATTCACCATTTCTGTAAATAAATGACAAATAAGCGGGTTTCCCAAAAGGTGATTTATGGCTTTGTGGGTTATATATTATAAGGTTATCTCCATTTGATGGTTGATAATCAAAGTCAAAACAATTTCTGTTCATTAGATTCAACAATACCCATTCAGACTTCAACCCTTTTCCAATGTTTGAACCTGGGAAATCCGTTATACCGCGAGCAGGAATCCTTTTTTTTAGTATTTTTAATTCCCAAACATATTCATTCTTATCGGATTCCAATTCAGGTTTCTTGTTTTTCTCATCACAAGAACAAAGAATAAATCCATTTTCAAAATCACACATAGTTTTTTAAATTACCC
>CALAJP010000185.1 GCA_937922815.1 uncultured Saprospiraceae bacterium | reverse complement strand
ATATGGATTAAAAATGTTCTTTTTACTTCACTCTTCGTCAAGTACTCATCTTAATACCTATGGGTATTAGATTCCGTGCTTTCCTTGATTGAAATAAAAATTCCTGTTTTTTCTCTCATACAATTCAATTCGTAATAATATCTGATAAATATGCCTAATTAATTTGTTTTTTTATTTAAATTTATTTTCATTTGTTCGAGTATTTCATTTATATTAAACCTTTACTTCCGAATAAAATTTTATGAAAACTAGCATACAAGCACCTGACGGTCATATATTCAAACTTAAACTTTCTAAAGAAGAAATAGAAACTAGGATAGTAGAATTGGGGGAAGAAATTTCTGCAGTTTATAAAGATAAAAAACCTATTTTTTTAGTCATCTTGAATGGCGCTTTTATGTTTGCTGCAGATTTGATGAGACAGATTGACTTTGATAATGAAATTTCCTTTACTAGGTTAAAATCTTATCAAGGTTTTGATACGACCAGTAATGTTTCTAGTCTATTAGGCTTGCAACAATCCGTAGAAAACAGAGATGTAATCATTGTCGAAGATATTATCGATTCAGGAAATACAATTACTTATTTTTTAGAAGATTTAAAGAAATATAAGCCAAAAAGTATTGCAGTGGCTTCGTTTTTAGTAAAGCCAGAAAACTTGATTGAATCTAAAATAGAAGTTAATTTCACAGGCTTCGAACTAACCAAAGAGTTCGTAATCGGGTATGGAATGGACTATAATGATTTTGGAAGGCATCTTCCTGCTTTGTACCAACTTGAAAAATAATTTTTTATTTTTCTTGCGAATTAAAATAATTTAATTGTATATTTGCAATCGCAAATGAAGATAGACCTATAGTGTAACGGTAGCACTACAGATTTTGATTCTGTCAGTCTAGGTTCGAACCCTAGTAGGTCTACATTTTCATTTCTACAAAAGCCTAACTAATTTTAGTTAGGCTTTTGTAGTTTATAAATCTTTCCTTTGTTTATTTTCTGCCTCTAAAGATGGTCAACGCTCCATTCAGAATGGTGTTTTCTACATCATTTAGCTTGATAATATAAAAATAAGTATCGTCAGGAAGTTTCTTATTGCCATAAGTACCTTGCCAGCCTGCTGTATTTGAATACCCTTTTTGAGCGAATACTTGATGTCCTAATCGGTCGAAAACGAAGACCTCGTTATTGGGATATTGATTAATTCCCTTTATTATCCAAGTTTCGTTGTCTTGATCGTTGTTGGGAGATAAGCCCGTATTTACGTGAACCAAGTTACACAAACGTTTTAGAACAACAGTAGCGGAACGAGTTTCTAAATTAGGAATAGAAACAGAATATTCTAAACTATCGACGAGTGGACATTGATTAATGTTATCAAACTCAAAAAATAATTTGTTTTCTACTTCTAATAACGAACCTTTTTGGGGTTGGTTTTCTATCGTAATTTCGAATGGAAGATTTGGAATATTATCATTTTCTAATATTCTTAATAAACCACTGTGGTTATCTGCCAACCAGATTTCATCATTTTTAACTTGTAATTGGTTAGGAGAATGGATGAAAACTATTGTGGTATCACATACATTATTACTACACAAAGAATAACAAAACTGGTCAATTCCATTGCCTGTCCCTTCGTAAAGTATGCAGTAATCTTCTGAAATACTTTTTTCTGTGAGTGAATTATTTTCAGGTTTACAGATTTGATGAAACCGAACTTCTTCTGGTGTGGAGAAACTATTTTTTAAACAAATTTCAATTTCCTCTCCTTCTATTACATCGAACCGAATGGTGTCTTTTGGGTTCTGAATACTATTTATTTTTAAATTTATTTGTTCACAATCATTACTTTCACAAGGTCTAATGACATAGTATCCTACACCAATTTCTTTAGGAGTTATGGATAAACATTCACCTTTAATATCAACAACGGTACTTTCTATGTTTTGAGCAATGGAATTAGGGGTGAAATTCAAACAAGTATCCCAAGTAGTTTTATTGATTAGATAAACTTCTACATCCGTTTTCCAACGAAAAAGCGGCTGTTCTGAATCGTCAAAAGCTTTAGGGAAATCAATTAATTGTTGACCATTACTGGCATCTATTGTGTTGCTGTATTCCCAGTGGTCATATACTCCGTTTTTATTGCTGTCTTCAAAATTCTCGAATATTTCAATATTTATTTCTTCATAGTCAGGTATATTATCGTTGTCTGAATCAATATCCAAGTAATCAAAGTTTTTGTCGTTATCAACATCACTTAATTCTACTATGTTTTCATAGTAATCAAACCAACCATTTTTATTTTCATCTTTAATAGGTTGTGTACTGATGTTTTCTTTAAAACCTTCTATTTTATCCATAATGGCATCGTTGTCACTATCCCAATCTAAAAAATTGGGCTGCCCATCGCTGTCAAAATCCATGTTTTGAACAATATCTAGTCCGAAATCGTCTCTTATTCCATCTCGGTTTAAGTCAACAAAGTCTTGATTTTTATAACCTGCTTCCACTTGGTCTGAAATACCATCATTATCACTATCCCAGTCTAACCTATTGACGATATTGTCTCCATCAAAGTCCGTATTTTTTTCTAAATAGTCTGGTATTCCATCGTTGTCATCATCTAAGTCTATGATATCCTCGACACCGTCACCATCAGAATCTAGTATTATTTCATCAGGTGTTTCTTCCTTAATCATTTCTTCTTCAATATTCTGTTTTACGGTTAGATTGAATGAATCCGATACCGAACAGTATTCATTTTTTATTTCATAAATGAATTTTCCTTGATGTTGTAAACCGATTTCTAATAATTGTAATGTTGGGGTATTATTATTACCTATAGGCGTTGTCCAATTTACTGAAGCTGTTGTTTTGATATCTACGATGGTGTCATTTCCTTCATTGATTTCGAAAGATTGATAAGGTTGATAAGTTGGTTTTTCGTTTACTGTAACTACAATAGAATCTTTTTGAGGACAGTTTTCTAAGCGTTCTGCCCAGAAAGAAAATGTTCCCGTTGTATTACTTTTCCATGTACTTGTTTTGCCTACTTGTTTTTCGTTTTGTTGGTTGTACCAATTTACTTGTTGGTTATAATTAGTAGAGAGTTCAATGGTTTCTCCAACGCAAATATTTTCGTTTCCTTTAATTGTTAAAGACTGGATTGTATTATTAAATATTACCAAACTAGTGTCTAATAGTGTATTCCCACTCAAATCTTCAGCCTTCCAAAAGTAAGTAATTGTATCAATAATTCCGTCTTGATATGAGATGATTGAGTCTTTATTTACATCAATTTCTTCATTGCTGTTATCCACAACTGACCGGTTGTTGTTTATTATTTCATTACAAATTGAATAAAGGGTGTCAGGGTATGTTGAAGACCACTGTGGGGATTGAACATCTAGTAATAATATGTTTAAAAGTAGCCCATTTTTATCGACTCTTATCGAAGAATCATTGATTATATAAGTACTTTTGTTAGAATATAACTGCTGTGAATATCCGTTAGGTATATCAATTTTTATATTATAAACTTCATTAATATTGTTAATTTCTTGTTTGTAACTACCATCAACATTCGTGTTGGTTAATAATTTTTCTGCATTTGAGCTTATTTCAACCTTTTTTTGTTGAAAGTGAATATCTGAATTGTCAAAAACTCCATTATTATTTCTATCAAAGAAAACGATTCCATGTAAAAATGGAGTGCAGGCTTCTTTAATCGAAAAATCTAACTGTTGAGAACAATTATTTTTATTAGCAACTAATGAATAATTTCCGATTTTAAGGTTTTTTCTATTTGTGTTATTACTATTTGTTTCTATGTCATTCCATTTAATAGAGGTCTTATCGTCTATGTTGTTTAAGATAATTTCTCCGTTTTCTTCATTGCAAGATGCATCAATGACTTGTCCATTAATATTTAGTGGAGAGAAAGTGGTAAATTCTTGAGAGGTAATATTTTTACAATTTTTATTACTTGTTTCTAACTCTACTTTATATGAAGTACCTGGACTTAGGTTTTCAAATGTTACTTTCGAAGAGTTGTGTGTATCGTTATCCAATTTCCATTGGTAAGACAGTGCTTCACTATTAGAATGAAAAGTTAAAGCAGTTCCATCGCAACTAGAAGAATCAAAAACGATTTCAGCTTCAGGTAGGTTATTTACTTTTAAATAGAAGCTGTCTTTCTTAGAACAAAGATTTGTTGGAATAAAATAGTACCAACCTTCATGAGTTATGGAAGCGTAAGGCAAATCAATAGATTCAATTTCTAAATCATTTTTTAATATTTTGTAGCCACTTGGATTGATTTCTAATTTAAAAGGTTCTCCTTCACAAATACTTGTATCGTTCGGAGGTTGTATTGAATTTGTATTAGCAATTTCAATTTTTATGGTAGTATCTTGATTACACGAAAAGCTATTATTTGCTTGAACCTGTATGGTCACTTCACCGCTTAAATTTTCAGAACTAAATGTAGCTGTATTACTAGTTTTTGTTTGGCTTCCCAGTTTCCAAATCGTGTTTTTTAATAAGTCATTACATTCCAACTTGATAGAATCACCTTGACAAATACTTTGTGGTGAAATGATATTCCAATTTTCGTCAGGTTGAATAGATAACTTATGCGTAAAATTACTCGAACAAGAAATTCCTTTGGCAATTAAGGTGTATTCCCCAACGTGGTCGTTATCAAAAGATTCAATTTCTAAAGTACGGTTTGTATGAGTTTGACCTGATGGTGTTGTCCATGTATATTCATTTGCATTCGGGGCGATTAATGTTATTTTATCTCCTAAACAGCTTGTTGATGGAGCATTTATATTTCCATTTATTTCACTACCACTTACTTTGATTGTGGTTTCAGCACTACTCGAGCACCCCTGTGGAGTAGTTACGGTTAGTGTTACTAAATATTCGCCTGCTTGTGAAACTGCAAAAAGCGGGTTTTTTATATCTATTTCGTTAAGAATAGCATTAGTAGCATTCCACTCATACCTTAAATTAGTTTCGTCAGCATCAATATCAACATCTAATTGTGTAGAGAAAGCTTGACAGATAGAAAAACCTTCTTTTATTATTTTAATTTTGATAGGAGAGGAGTAAATATAAGTGGTCGAATCTTTAGAGATATTTCCAAAATTATCTGTAGCAGTCCAAGTATATTTTATAGAGTCTGTCTGTTCGTTTGTCTTATAAACCACGGAATCTAAAACAGCTACCAATTGGTTAGATGTGTTATCGAGTACAGAAACGGAAAAATCAGGATGTTTTTCACCACAGGATAATTCTTTTCCTATCGGAATGTTTACGAGTTGAGGTTTTAAAATATCTGTAAAACCACCGTTGATTTGAACCTCAGTGGCAGCTTGGTTAGAAAAATTCAGATTGTCAGAGAGATAATTTGCGTTGAGGTGACTTGATAAAACTTGATTTCCTTTTTGAATAGGCGCTAATCCTAGAGATTCATTTATTTGTACTTCAATTTGAAAATTTTCATTTCTGTTCACCTCAAAAGAATATTTGCCCGAATTATCTGATTTAGTAGTAAGCTTTTCTCCTGAAGAAAGGTTGTGCAATATTACATCGGCAGAAACGATAAATAATTCTCCGTTGTCAGAAAGGTTGTTTTTGTTTTCGTCTAAGAACAAAATTCCTTTGACCGTAATATCTTGGCTACAAGGCTCGTAACCATCCAGTGTTTTTTGATTAGTATTATTAGGATCCAAATAATCTTTAATTCTATTAGAACGATTTCCGCCTCCGTCCCAAAAACGAGATAATCGACCAAAATGCATGACGGTATTCGTTTGACAACCATTGACACCACCTCCATGAATGGTTGCAACGACCTTTCCGCTGATATTAAATAAACAAGAACCTGATGAGCCTTTTTGAATAACTCCTCGACCTACTCTCCCTGTCATGTGGTATCCTGGTGGGTTTGAAACGTTATTACTCCAGTTTAGAAAATTAAAATTTAAACCTAAATTGCTGATATAGCTATATTTAGATAGGTCTCCATTTGGATGATGAACCAGCTGGGCATTGTTAGGGATAGAGCCTGTTGCATCCCAACCCGCATAAAGAATACAATATTCTCGAGGAACCTTTTGATTGAGTTCCAGAAGTAAATTATCTGAATTATTATAGAACGATAAAACTTTTGCTCCCAAAACAGACCTTTCTATGGGTGCTTGATTTTTATTCTCGCAATTGGGTGCCTCATAATGGAAGTAAAACTTACTGAGATTGTAATTAATATTTTTATTTTGAATGCAATGATATGCAGTAAGCATATATGGTTTTTCGTCTTGATTATGATTATTCACCATATTACCTGAACAAAGCGATAATCCATTATTAGTTGCCAAGGTATATCTGACTGAACTTTTCTTTAATTTTTGAGTGGTTGGGTCGTCAACACAATTGACATTAATGGTACAGTCGAGTGAAGAACCTGGATTTTCTCCTGCTAATTGACCAAAATATGAAGCATCTATTCCTCGATTACGAAAAGATGCATAGAGCCTGAATATCTCAATGTTTCCTTTGTTTAATGATTGAAAAGGCTCAGAATATTCGATGATGATAGTGTTTCCATCAATCATACCTGTGAAAAACTCCTTCGATTCGTTGTTGTTTTGTGCGGTATAAGCACCTAATGTGTTGGTTCTATTTTTGTCATAAACATGAAGTGTTCCTTGTTTACTAATGTTGAAGTTTTGATAACAGATTCCTAAAGAAAGAGCGTTAGGAATAGTGATTTGGTATCGCCAAATATTTCTTCCATTATGATTGATAATGGTATGTCCTTCTTTTTTTAAATTGAATAAAAAAGGAACAGCTGTAGCAAAATAATTTTGATTCATCTCGTCATCCATTAATGACTCAATGTCTAAACTATCAAGAATGGTTGTATTTTGTTGAGGAATGAATTGTTTATGGCTTGGAAATAGATTACTACTTGGCTCTAAGTCAACATAGACCTGTGCAAATGAATATCCTCCAAAAAGGAGTATTATAAGTGAGGTTAATAGTTTTTGCATAGTATTGTGTTCTGTTTGTCACAATACTCAAACAACTATTTTACTCAAATAATTCCACATATTATTAAAAATATCAACTTTGCTAAAGCTCCATTAAAGCCCTTGTACAACCTCTTTTAAATGTTCGTAAACATATTCTAATTCATTGTTAGTGATACAATATGGAGGTAAAATATAGACTACATTTCCTAATGGTCTAATTAAAATACCCTTTGAAAGACAATAATCTACGATTTGTTTTTTTACAGGATTTAAATAAGAAGTCTCTTCGTTTGTCATCACTTCAAAACGAATGATAGTTCCACGAACCGAAATATTAGCTACATTTTCAAGCTTATTAATCTCTTTCGCAAAACCTAAATGCAATTGATTAATTTCTTGAATTCTTTTTTGAGTTTCTTCTCCTTCCAACAAGTCTAAGCTCGCTAATGCAGCAGCACAACCAATTGGATTAGCGGTATATGAATGCCCATGGTAGAAAGTTTTTGTCATATCGTTTGACAAAAAACCATCGTAAATAAAGGACTTACATACTGTCAATGAAAGGGGTAATGTCCCACCCGTCAATCCTTTTGATAAACAATAGATATCGGCTTGCATCTCAGTTTGGTCGGTAGCTACAAAAGTTCCTGTTCTATAAAAACCTGTCATCACTTCGTCGGCAATGCAAATAACTTCGTGGTCTTGACAAAGTTGAATACATTTTTTGAGTGCTTCGGGTTCGTACATAATCATTCCTCCTGCTCCCTGAACGAGGGGTTCGAAAATGAAAGCGGCAACATCCTTCTGTTTAATCGTTTCTGATAATTTTTTGTAACATTCTTCTTCATTACCAGGAGTAGGAACTGGTATGTGAATGACATCGAATAAGAAAGGGTCGAAAGCTTTGAAGAAAATAGAACGAGCTCCAGCACTCATTGCCCCGAAAGTATCTCCATGGTAGGCATTTTCAAAAGCAATTACTTTGGTTTTGGGCTTATCTATATTATTCCAATATTGAATTGCCATTTTGATAGCAACTTCGACGGAAGTAGAACCATTATCAGAAATGAAAAATTTATAGGCTCCTTCAAAATAATTGCTAAGTCGACTACAGATTTCAACAGCTGGAGGATGAGTAAAGCCTGCGAAAATGATATGTTCGAGGGTTAATAATTGTTCATGAATTTTTTGGGCAATATAGGGGTGTGAATGCCCATGAATATTTACCCACCAAGAGGAAATGGCATCAATATAAGAATCGCCATTTTCGTTGAATAAATGAACGCCTTTTCCTTTAGTAATACCAATAACTGGGTCACTATTAAGCATTTGGGTAAAAGGGTGCCAAATTAATTCTTTATCTTTTTCTAATAAATTCATTCTAAAAAAGGTTTGATTGTTTTATAATTTCGGCATTCATTTTTACCATTTCTTTGCTTACTTCTTTTGCCTCATCTATTCTTCCGATAATTTTAGCACCACTCATTTTGGTAATAATTTGTTCGGTAGCTTTGTTTTCTGCACCATTAAAAATAATTCCAAGTAGTGGGATGTTATATTGTTTCAGTAATTCAATACTTAAAAGCGTATGATTTATGCTTCCTAAATAATGTCTAGAAACCAGAATAGTAGGTGTTTTCCACTTTTTTTGTAAATCAAAAATAGTGTATTCTTGATTGATAGGAACTAACAAACCGCCTGCTCCTTCAATAATTAAATTATTGTCAGTTTTTGGAGGAATAATTTTATCTATTTCAATTTCAATATTTTCCAATTCAGCAGCAGCATGAGGAGAAAGTGGCTCTTTGAGGCGATAAGTTTCAGGATGAAAAGTAGATTTTGGGTTTGAAATCAAACTTTTTACCGTTAGCGTATCACTAGATTCTATAGTTCCTGACTGAACAGGTTTCCAATAATCAGCTTCGAATGCTTCCGTAAGAATAGC
>CALAJP010000184.1 GCA_937922815.1 uncultured Saprospiraceae bacterium | reverse complement strand
TACATCAAAAAAGTGAGTTGGAGGCAAGGCTTGAACGCCAATTTTAGCAGCATCGGTAGTGGTTAGTGCAATATTCAAAGTGTCATTTGCTCTAATTACCCCTAACTGAACCTGTGTGTTTTTCTTATCCTTTATTTCTTTTGTAAATTGGTGATAAAAAGGAGTAGGAACACCATTTACGGCAATAATTCTATCTTTTTCTAACAGACCAGCTTCTTTGGCAGGTAAACCAACTTCTAATTTATTAATTATAAAAGGCATACGAGGCTGAACCAATGCCATGTTTTTCATAGCATGCGAAGCTAATGTTTTTGCTTCTTCGTTCGAAATTCGAATATCTTCAATCTGTCCATTTTCTCTTCTTACTTGGATAGACCTTGCGTTATCTATTGCAATTGCTTGCTTGATATGCCCTTGATTAAATTCGATAAATTCTTCTCCGCCTACTTTCAGAATTTGATCACCTTCTTGAAAACCAAGTTTTTCGCCCACACAATCAGGAGCCAAGCCATATTGAAGGCTTTTGTTTGGAATTGTTGTTTCTCCAAACGACCATAAGAGCATTCCGAAAAGGAAAAACCCTAACACAAAATTGACAATTACTCCGCCTAACATGATTATTAGTCTTTGCCAAGCTGGTTTTGAACGAAATTCCCATGGTTGAGGAGGTCCAGCCATTTGCTCTTCGTCCATACTTTCGTCAATCATGCCTGAAATTTTGACATAACCGCCTAAAGGCAGCCATCCAATACCGTATTCAGTTTCGCCAATTTTTTGTTTGAAAATAGAAAAATAAGGATCAAAGAAAAGGTAAAATTTTTCTACCCGTGTTTTGAACCATTTGGCTGGTAGAAAATGTCCCAATTCGTGAAGTATAACCAAAATGGATAAACTCAACATCAATTGTCCTATCATTATCAAATAACCCATATTTTATTTTTATATATTTTATAGTCTGAGAACCCGAAGGCTCATTTTTTCAAAAGCACAAAGATAGGTATTATGTATTTAAAAAAAATTACTATTTACGTTGTCTTTAGATTCACGTCACAAATACATCTTTGTGAATAGATACACATCCATCATCAAAACCCAAAATGATACGCTGTACATAAAAACGAATTTGGCACCTCTCAATTCTGATTTATTTTAAAGAAAAAAAGAAATCTTAAAACTCGTAAACAAACGTATTGAGCTACGAGTTTTAAAAAATATGGTGGTCGAATAAAGCGTCATTACTTGCCTACTCTTTGCAAACCAATTTTGGCTTTATTGTGAAGACTGTTTCTATAATTTTCGGGTCGAATTTCAAGACATTCTTTATAATAATGCTTTGCTTGAGAAATATTATTAAGGCTTTCAAATACATGTCCCAACTCTAGTGCTGATTTACAAGCGTATAATGTATTATTCTTTTTGCCTGTGGCTAATGAAATTTTAAACCAATTAATCGCCAAATTATACTGCTTCAACTGTTGATTAATTCTACCCAAACGATAATAGTATTCCTGTTTTTCTATATTGTTTAGTGTATTATCATCAATATTTTCAAGAACTTTTAAACTCTCTCTGAAATTTCCTCCATCATAAAGCAACCTTGCCTTTAACAAAACAGGGTGTGGTTTTAGGTATTGGATAGCTGCCTGATGAGCCCCCTTGTCATCATCTAATAATACACCTCCTGAATGAATTATTTTTTCTCGAAACAAACCGAATTTCTTACCTTCATTAAAAATTAAATCATGCCATAATAAGCGTTGATATGCTTTTTTTAAGAAGCTATTTCCTTTAAAATTATTAACGAAACGGTTTAGTAATTGAGACGCATTCTCATCTAAATTATTCAACATAATACTCCCTTCGTAATAATCTAATAAATAAAAGGGCAAATATTCCTTTCCTTTTGGTCTTTCGTTGAGTAATTCTAAAGCCAAGTCAAATTTTTGGTCATCATAGGCAATTAAACTTTTTACAAAGACACCCAATAGGTTTCTTTTATAATCAATAGGGCTTTTTTCTAAAATCTTCCATGCTTGCTTTTTGTCATTCGTTAAATAAAACAACAAAAACGCATAAGAAATACTTGCTTCCTGAGCAAAAAGATAATTATTAGTGTCGGAATAATTAATAACACTTTCTAGTTCTTTTTTACCCAATTCTAAATCGCCTTCAATGCCGCTCATAATTTTCACGCCCCATTGATAACTACTGGGTAGCGTTCCTACGAGTGCATGAATTAGCCCTAAGCTTTTTTTGTTGGCAATAAAGTTGGGAAATTTTTCTTGGTTTTTAATTAGTTTATGATGTGCCTTTTTAGCTTCGTTGAATGCCCGAAAATAGTTTTCAAATTTCAAATGAATCAAAGCCCATTGTAATTCAATTTCTGCCTGAGAATATAAATAATAAGGAGAATCTTTGGGTCCGTTGGCTAATTTTTCTAACCTAATGTCTTTGTTGGGCAACAACTTTTCATAAAGCTCTGCTTCTTCCAATATAAGCAGTTTGTAAAAATCGATATAATTTTCGATATGATAGGTCAGAAGGTTTTGGGCTTCCGATTGTTTTAAATCGTTAATTTGATGTTGAGCTTCATTTATTCTAAGTGAATTGGCATTGATATAAGCTTGTTCTAATTTTTCATTCGGTTGGAAATAATTTTGAGAAAAAATAGGGTTGTTTCCAAATATAAAAAAGGCGAAGAATATTAATGGAGTAAATTTAGAAATCATATAACATCAAGGTTGGAAAACAAATTTAAAAGCCGAATACTTCAGAATCAAGATCATGTTGTTGTAGGTTCAAAAAAAAAGTTTCAAGGAAAACTCTAATAAGTAAACTCCTTGAAACTCTTTATAGTATGTTTATAAAAAAGAAATTAATCTTTTTTCAATACAGTATTCTTAAGAACGTAAACTTTCGTCTACTAAGATTCTTCCACAATGCTCACAAACAATAACTTTTTTATGAAGCCCTAATTCCAATTGAGTTTGAGGTGGAATTTTATTAAAACATCCTCCACAAGAATCTCTTTCTACGGTAACCAAAGCCAAACCATTTTTGTAAGAACTTCTGATTTTATCGTAAGCTTTCAATAATCTTTCGTCAGCTTTTTTTCTTTGCTTTTCCGAAATTTTATTTAATTTTTTTTCCTCTTTCTCTGTTTTTTCGATAATTTTTTCTAGTTCAACTTTTTTAACAGAAAGATTTTCCTCTTTCATTGTTAATCTTTCTTGAACCGCACTTATCGTTTCAGCTTTATTTTCAATATATTTATTGGCTTCGCGTTTTTTCTTTTCAGAAAGTTGAATTTCAAGTTCTTGCATTTCAATTTCTTTAGATAATGCTTCGTATTCACGATTATTTTTCACATTATCCATCTGCTGCTTATACTTTACAATAAGACCTTCAGCATTAGAAATATTTGCATTGTGGTTAGAAATTTCAGTATTCAACTCATCAACACTGCCTTGAAGTTTGTTCATTCTGGTTTGAAGCCCAGTGATTTCATCTTCCAAGTCTGCAACTTCTAGGGGTAATTCCCCTTTAAGTATTTCGATTTGAACTAACTCAGAATCAATTAATTGCAATTCGTATAGGTTCTTTAATTTTTCTTGTACGGAAGCTTCTTTTGTAGCCATATAGATATGATTTCTGTAATTAATTTTTAAAAATATTGAACTGGGTTCGTATTCTGTTCAGTATGATAAACCGCAAAATTACTAAAATTTTGACTTATAATATGATGAATTATTTCAATTGTGTATTTTTCGCTTTCAAAATGCCCAATATCTGCTAATATAATCCTACCATCGGCATCAAAAAATTCATGGTATTTAACGTCACTAGTTATATAAATATCTGCGTTTTGTGCTATTGCGTTAGAAAGTAGAAAAAAACCTGAGCCTCCACAAAATGCTACTTTCTTAATTTTCTTTTTAGTAGAAGTGTTAGTTACCTTAAACGTTTTTAATTCCATTTTCGTTTTCAAATGGTTCAAAAAATCTTCGGTACTCATGGCGGTTGACAATTCTCCAACGCCACCAGCTCCCAAATGTTTGTGTTTTATTTGTGTTGCTGAGATTTCATACGGGGTAGAATTGTTAATTATGGATTCTGTTTGATTTTTTTGATGTGGCAAAATAAAAGTATTCATTTGCATTGAAGCTGTCAATCCGTCCTCTGAATGTTGAACGCCTAAGCTAGAAAATAATGCTTCTTTGGAAGTGTCTATAATTCCTGCTTGGTTTAATTGTTCTCTTATTTTGGTTAACTCTATTTCTGAACCCCAGATTTTTAGGCTAAGATAATTTTCTTTTGGAGCAAGTATTTTAAAATTCTCTAACTCTAGCTTTTGAGCAATTTTTTGATTAACACCATAATGCAACATATTATCTAAATTGGTATGAATGGCATAGATGGCAATATCATTTTTAATTGCTTTGAGAACAACTCTTTCAATATAATTTTTTCCAGTTAAGGAACGTAAACCTTTGAAGACAATTGGATGATGAGCAACGATAAGGTTACATTTCTTAGTAATCGCTTCTTCTACTACATTTTCCAAAACATCAAGACAGCAAATAACGCCTGTACATTCGCTGTTATTATCACCGATTAAAAGCCCCGAATTATCATAAGACTCTTGATAAATTTTGGGTGCTACGGATTCAAGCGTCTTTATTATTTTTTTTATTTTCATAATTTAACCTAAGACAAAATAGATAAATGAATGGTTGTTAATTCTTTATTTTTTCGATAAGAGCAGTACTGGAATGTCCTTCTACAAAAGGAATTGTAGTCGTCAATCCGTTGTTTTTCTTCACAAAATCGTATCCTACTATATCTTCAATTTTATAATCTCCTCCCTTGACTAAAATATTGGGAGAAATGTTTTTAATTAGCTCTAAGGGGGTTTCTGATTCAAATATGACTACGGCATCTACGAATGACAAGGAAGCCAATAACAAAGCTCTGGTTTGTTCATCTTTGATAGGCCTGCTTTCTCCTTTTAATTTTTTTACAGAAGCATCTGAATTTAATCCCACAACCAGAAAATCTCCTAAATTTCGGGCTTTGAATAAGTAATCAAGGTGACCTTTGTGAATAATATCAAAACATCCATTCGTGAAAACAACTTTTCTATTTCTTATTTTTAGGCTATAGCATTTTCGTTTAACATCTGCTATATTAAGTATTTTCTTGCTAACCCATTCTTTCATATTGCAACTGTTTGATTATTATAAGCTTAAAAATAACTTATTTTTTCAAAAAAATTAGACAGATTCGATTTGTTCAACATTTTTTTTCAACCGAGGCAATACCATAAGAGAGATTAAACCAAATATAATATTACAACCTAAATTGATAGATACCCACGAAATCATAGCAAATGAAAAACCGTCTTGATAAGAAATTCCTAACAGAATAAGTACTTGAGTCACCAAAAAATGATAAGACCCCATTCCGCCTGGTGAAGGAATAACCATTCCAAATGCCGTAGAAACCAATACCAACATTCCGTTTCCGAAAGTTAAGTGTTCGGTTGGAGCAAAAGATAAAAAGATAACATAATTCATTGCAAAATAGCAGAACCAAATAAATAAAGAGTGGGCTACAAAAAGCCATTTCTTCTCTAACTTAAGAATGGTTGCTAATCCTTCACCAAAATTCACCATCATTTGATAAATTTTGGAAATAAATTTACGTGTTCTAAACGTATAGATTAACCAAATAAAAGCTCCTAAAAAAGCACATCCGACTATCCCTAAGATAATCAATTGAGATAAATCAGGTAACTGACCGTTCTGATTAAGGAATAACATTAAAGTATCGTATTCAATAAAAAAAGTAATCGCAATAATTAATAGTAAACAGAACATATCTGCTATTCTGCCGATTACAATCGTACCTATGCTTTTCTCTACAGGAATATTTTCGTTCCTTGATATAGTTGCTGCTCTTGTAAATTCTCCCAATCGAGGAATTGCCATATTGACAAAATAGCCTAAAATGATAGGCCAAAAGCGGTTTCCAAAACTGGTTTTATAGCCCAAAGGTCCCAATAGTTGTTGCCACCTTATCGCACGACTTACGTTGCTTAATAAGAATAAAATAATAGCGATGATAATACCGAATATGGAAACGGTTTGAAAGTCGTTCCATATTTTAGTAGCTAATGAAATTTTAGAATTTGCTGCAACTCCGTCTTGAATTTGTTGAACTTGGAAAGAGTCGTTGGCAGTGTTGTAAATATAAATTAATATTGCGGCACCTATTCCAAAAAACACAAGAAATTTGATGATGTCAATAATAGTCTTTTTCAAAAAAATAAGTTATTTGTTAACAATTTTATTTTCAGAATTGGGGAACAAAATGGTAGGTTTCATTTTTTTTGCCTCCTCTATTGGCATCATAGCGTAAGAAATGATAATTACGATATCTCCTACGGCAACTTTTCTTGCTGCCGCTCCATTCAAGCAAATTACGCCAGAGCCTCTATCTCCTTTAATTACATAGGTTTCTAAACGCTCTCCATTGTTGTTATTAACAATCTGAACTCTTTCTCCTTCTATGATATTAGCATCGTCCATCAAGTCTTCGTCAATGGTAATAGACCCCATATAGTTTAGGTCTGCTTGGGTAACGGTTGCACCATGTATTTTTGATTTGAATCTAGTAATCCACATATAATTATTAAAATTGATTTTGGTTATTAGGCATTATTACGAATGAATTCAAATGGATTAAAAAAATGTCCTTTTTACTTCACGCTTCGTTAAGTAGTTATCTTAATTGAAATAAAAATTCCTGTTTTTTTCTCATTCAATCCAAGTTGTAATAATGTCTATTTCTTAAATATTAGTTGAAACGTAATTTTCCTTCGCTTTGTTCGGGACAAAAAAAGTAGCACCTTCTGCAATGTGAATTCCTTTGACGGGGATATTATCAATCAGTCTTACATTATTAAAGTAAGCTGCGACTCCAATATATGCAATTGTAGCATTTTTTAAATTATCGACAGGGAGCAACGTAGTTCCATCTACAAAGGTAAAGTATTCAACCTTGCCACCTGCGTCAAAGATGAATTGAGTGGCTTGTTTTGTTATCTTGTCAATGGAAATATGTTCAACTTGTTCCTTAGCCCAAGACAGTGATTTGAAAATAACCGCAGCATTCTCTTTACTTTCTTTAGACAGTAACTGGTTTCTAGAACTCATTGCCAAACCAGAGGTTTCTCTTTTGATTAATCCTACTCTTAATTCAATAGGATATTTTTTTTGAATAATTAATTCACTAACGATATTAAATTGCTGTAAATCCTTTTGTCCCATATAGAGGTGGTCGGGTTTAACAATTTGCAACAACCGATCTACGACTTGCACCATCCCTTCAAAATGCCCTTTTCTAAATGCTCCTTCCATAGAGTGATTTAGCGTTTTGAAGTCAAATGCG
Organism: uncultured Saprospiraceae bacterium; assembly: GCA_937922815.1. Lineage (GTDB taxonomy): Bacteria > Bacteroidota > Bacteroidia > Chitinophagales > Saprospiraceae > CALAJP01. Next base: position 9,390 of record CALAJP010000184.1, on the reverse strand, counting down.
GGAAACTTATCGACACCGTCGGGATATATTTCAGCCACCGTCGGAAGAAACAAAATGTCCACGCCTAGTTTTTCTAAGAACTCAATATCTGTATTGGTTGTAATAGGATATTTGTCAAAATCGCTACTATCGTTAAATTGAGTAGGATTAACAAAAATACTACAGACCGTTATGTCACTATGTGAGAGGCTAGCTTTTAATAAAGAAGCATGCCCTTCGTGCAGAGCCCCCATCGTGGGAACAAAACCTATTTGCTCAGTTTTTTGGTTTAAAAAAAGGCGAATATCATTAACATTTTTAAAAATATGCATTAGGAATTATAATTAATAGAATCAACATATCAGAATTAGAAAATACGATTAAAACAAGTAGATTGTTTTTTGAAGTTTAAAAATTGTATTCGTCAACTAAATACATCTTATCTAAATAAGATGGCAACAAAATGATGTTAAAAAATGCAAAGATATGCCAATTTTGTAACTAAAATATGATTGTTGTTTGCTTAAAAGAGTATATAATCTTAGATATTTCGTATTTTTGTACTTTTTATAAAAGCTATTCTTTCAAAATATAAATATATGAGTAAGAAAAAATTACTTTTAGTAACGCAAGAGACCCAACCTTATACTGCGATATCTATGATATCAGAGGTAGTGATGAATTTAGCAAAAAAAGCTCATGAAAGTGGTTTTGAACTCAGAATTTTAATGCCGAGATTCGGAACAATAAATGAAAGAAGGCACAAATTGCACGAGGTGGTTCGCCTATCAGGGATGAATATAATTGTTGATGACGATGATTATCCATTAATCATCAAAGTTGCTTCTATGCCTGGGTTAAGACTGCAAGTGTATTTTTTGGATAATGAAGAATTTTTCAAAAGAAAATCAGTATTCGCGGACTCTTCTGATGAGTTATTTGAGGATAACGAAGATAGAATGGTTTTCTTCTGCAAAGGAGCATTAAGTACGGTTAAGAAATTTGGTTGGGCACCAGACATCATTCACTGTCACGGTTGGATGACAAGTTTGATTCCGATGTACCTTAAGAAAACATATAAAGATGATCCTCTTTTTGAAAATACGCAAATTGTTTCATCTATTTATAACAGTGAATTATCTTCAAACTTTACGGAGGATTTTGAAGATAAAATGTTAACTAATCATGTCGAGGACGAAGATGTTGAAAAATATACTTCTGATGGAATAGCAAGTTTACGTGCTGGAGCTATTCAGTTTTCAGATGGAGTTATTTTTGCAGAAAATGATGCAGAACAAGACTTGGTCGCAATAGCTCAAGATAAAGAAGTCCCATTTGCTCAGTTTGACAGTATGGACCCTGACGTTTTGCCTGATTATATACAATTTTACCAATCTTTGATAGAAGAAGACATCGAAGAATAAATTACCCTTACAACTATGTACTTGTTTTTTATGCTCTTTATGAAGTAAATAAAGGTTCTACTTATCGCTATTGTTTAAATTACGGTATAGTTAGATTTTGAATAAAAAACTAAAATTTATAATTGAATTAATGAAAAATATTTTATTCTACTTCGGTATTATTGCAATCGTTTTTACAGTTACTTCTTGTAACGAAAGTGTTGAAACTGAATTGGATTTATTTTCCAATGAAATATTGGTAACTAAATATTCTGAAACAATCCCTTTTACGGTAGAACAGTCTATTCCTGAAGGCGAAGCGGTATATCGTGCAGTTACTAATGCACAATTAGTAAGTGCATTAAACCCTAGTAAAGTTAGACTTTTAGGAGATGTTGTGGATCCGTCTTTTGGCAAGATGAAAGCAAATGTTTTCGGACAATTACGGCCAGCAATTACGGCAGATACGGATTTGTCGAATACTACATTAGATTCCATCGTTTTGCGTTTGCATCTTTCTGGTGATATGATTTATGGAGATACGAATGCGATTCATTCCTTTGAAGTTTATAAACTTGCTAAGCCTATGTTCTTAGATTCTTCTTATTTCTTTAATGAAAATTTGGAGCTAGGAGAAAAAATAGGTTCGCTTGAAAACGTTACTATTTCTAGGGATTCCTCTCAAGTTTATGATTACACATCTTCAGGTATAGATACTATCAAAACTGGAGCCTATATAAGTATTCGACTTGACGACTCTTTTGGTAATTCTATATTGAACAATGACGGTGATATTCTCACGTCTACAGTAGATTGGTTATCTTTTCTTAATGGCATTGCTATAATTAGTACTCAACCCAATAATGCTACGGTAAAAGTGAATTTAGCATACCTTACGGCTACTTCAGGAACTACAATGGCTTTGTACTATAAAAAAGAAGGTGAACTAAGAGATACTTACTTTGGTTTTAATAATTTTTCTCCTACCAGTAATTATATCAATCATGACCTAAGTAATTCTATTTTGGATGGAGTAACATCAGCTTCATTAGACTCTATTATGCCTCTTAAAGGTGCTTACGGTAGCCAATTAGAATTTAAATTTGGGGGTTTAGATAGTTTAATTAACCAAAATGCTATAATAAATAAAGCGGTATTGAGTTTAAATATTGAGAAGACAAATGATTCTTATGACCCAATTCCTCAATTAATGTTATCTTATTTTTCATTATCTGACGATCCCAGTGCAAGTAATTACATTTGGAATATAGATGCACTAATTGTCAATAGTGCGGCTAGTGGAGTATTAGATGGTTTCGGAGGAACTTTAGAGGACAAAGGAGATTACTATGAAGTAAACATGAATATTCACAAACATTTTCAAGAAATTCTGCTTGGAGAGAAAGAAAATTCATTATTTTTAAGACCTTCTCCAGCATTATCTACTTTTGAGAGAAGTTTGATTTATGGATCTAAGCATCCTTTATATCCTTCTAAATTGAAACTTACTTACTCAATTAGTAGTACAAACTAAAGACCGTCAATTAAATAATAACAAAACAAAACTATATGTGTGGCATCGTAGGATATTTAGGAAAGAAACAAGCTTACCCCATTTTAATAAAAGGATTAAAACGTTTAGAATATAGAGGATACGATAGCTCGGGTGTTGCGATAATGAATGGTTCCGTAAAACTTTTTAAGAAAAAAGGAAAAGTAAAAGAGTTAGAAAATTTTGTAGGGAATAGTGATATCTCAGGAACAATAGGTATTGGTCACACTCGTTGGGCTACGCATGGAGAACCCGAAGATAATAATGCACATCCTCATTATTCAGGAAACAAACGCCTAGTAATGATACATAATGGTATTATTGAAAACTATGCGAGTATAAAATCGGCACTTATAGAGTTAGGGCATACTTTTGAAAGCGATACTGACACAGAAGTTTTTGTTCATTTAATAGAAGAAATTCAAGAAAAAGAAAACCTATCAATAGAGGAGGCTGTACGAAAAGCGTTAAAACAAGTTGTTGGTGCCTATGCTATTGTAGTAATAGATAGGTTAGAACCTAACAAATTAGTAGCCGCTAGAAAGTCAAGCCCACTGGTTGTTGGAATTGGCGAAGGAGAATTTTTCATTGCTTCTGATGCTACTCCAATAATTGACAGTACAAATAAAGTTGTTTATCTTGACGATGAACAAATCGCCGTTTTGAACCTAGAAGAAGGTTTGAAAATCATGGATATTCAAAAAACAATCGTTACTCCAACAGTTAAAGAACTAAGTCTGAGGTTAGAAGAAATTGAAAAAGGTGGTTATGAGCACTTTATGTTAAAAGAAATCCATGATCAACCTCGTACCATCAAAGAATCGATGAGAGGAAGAATGAACGAAGATGAAGGATGGTTGAAACTGGGTGGTTTTGAGGATCATAAAGATAAGTTCTTAAATGCCGACAGAATCATTTTTGTTGCTTGCGGTACATCATGGCATGCTGCTTTAATTGCTGAATATACAATTGAAAAGTTAGCAAGAATTCCAGTAGAAGTTGAATATGCTTCCGAATTCAGATATAGAGACCCTATTATTACTGAACGTGATGTAGTTATTGCGATTTCTCAATCGGGGGAAACGGCTGATACCTTAGCTGCGCTTGAAATTGCTAGAGAAAAAGGAGCATTCTTATTTGGTATTGTAAATACTGTAGGTTCTTCTATTTCTAGATTTACCGATGCAGGTGCTTATATTCATGCAGGTCCAGAAATTGGAGTGGCTTCAACAAAAGCATTTACAGGACAAGTAACTTTAGTGACACTTTTGGCATTATCAATGGCTAAAGCTAATGGAAATATAACCGAAGACTATTTCAAGTCTAGCTTAGTAGAATTAGCGAGTGTTCCAGGAAAAATTTCCGAAGCACTTAAATACGAAGAATATATTGAGGATTTATCTAAAAATATAAATCAAGTAAATAATGCTTTATACTTAGGACGTGGGGCAAATTTCCCTGTTGCGTTAGAAGGTGCTTTAAAATTGAAAGAAATTTCGTACATTCACGCTGAAGGATACCCTGCCGCAGAGATGAAACATGGTCCGATTGCATTAATAGATGAAAATATGCCAATCATTGTCATTGCAACAAATCGCAGTGCTAAGGAAAAAATTATAAGTAACATTCAAGAAGTAAAAGCAAGAAAAGGTATTGTCATCGCTATAGTTCCAGAAAATGAACCTGAGATAGCTGAAATAGCAGATTACACAATCCCTATTCCTGTTTGTGATGAATTAGTAGCACCTTTAATTTCTACGATTCCGCTACAATTACTTTCTTATTATATTGCTATTCAAAGGGGCTGTAATGTGGATCAGCCTAGAAATTTAGCAAAATCTGTTACCGTAGAATAAATAAAAGAAATAAAGATATAGATATATGAGTTTTCGAAATATGATTTATAACTCTCAAAAAGAGCATTTAGAAATCCCTGAATATGGACGTAATCTTCAAGATTTAATCAATAATGCACGAACAATTGAGGATAAAGAAGAAAGGCAAAAGTATGTTGAGAGAATACTGGGACTCATGCTTCAAATGTACCCTCAAAACAAGAGTATTGAAGATGCAAAAAGCAAAATGTGGAAACATTTGTATCGTATCGCCAACTATGACTTGGATATTGTGCCTCCAGAAGGAGTAGATTTAACGAGAGAAGCCTATAAGAAGAAACCTCAGGCTGTTGATTATCCTCAGAAGCATCCACGATTCAAACATTATGGAAATAATGTAAAATCTCTAATTCAGAAAGCAATAGCAATGGAAGACGAAGCTAAAAAGCAAGCTTTTGTTGTCATTATCTGTAACTATATGAAATTAGCTTACCGTACTTGGAATAGGGAACATTATGTAGGTGACGAATTAATTTTGAATGATTTGGCTACTCTTTCTCAAGGCAAATTAACAGTAGATGATGGAGCTAATTTAGACAGTTTAACCAATTCCAATAAATCTAAAAGACATCCTCGTTCTATCGATACTATGCAAGATAGAAGAAAAGGAGGAAGAAGAAATAACGATAGAAGAAGAAACAATAATAACGATCGTCGTAGAAAAAAATAATATATTTCAGACCCATTAATAATTTACATCCTATATGTCCCAAGACGTTTTCCGAGTTCGTGGTGGTAATATTTTAAAAGGTAATTTACAACCTCAAGGAGCCAAAAATGAGGCTCTTCAGATTATTTGTGCCGTAATGTTAACGGATCAACCCGTTAAGATTACCAATCTTCCTAATATTCTTGATGTCCAAAATTTAATAAAATTATTGCAAGGATTCGGAGTTAAGGTACAACAACATACCCCTAACGACTTTACATTCATAGCTGATGATGTCAATTTAGAATATTTCAAGTCCGATGATTTTCATAAGCACGCTCGTAAGATTAGAGGTTCTGTTATGTTAATCGGTGCTTTATTGGGACGTTACAAAAAAGCATATCTTCCAAAACCAGGTGGTGATAAAATTGGTCGTAGAAGATTAGATACTCATTTTAATGGTCTAATTAAATTGAATTCGTCCTTTTCTTTCGATGATGATTTAGGCACTTTTTACCTTGAAACAGAAGGGCTAAAAGGTACTTATATCCTGATGGATGAAATTTCTGTAACAGGCACTGCTAATATAGTAATGGCAGCAACTTTAGCTGAAGGAAAAACCACCATTTTTAATGCTGCTTGTGAACCCTATTTACAGCAATTATGTAAAATGTTAGTTCGAATGGGAGCTAATATTCAAGGTATTGGTTCTAATCTATTAACTATCGAAGGCGTTGAAAAGTTAGGGGGGACGGAACATCGTATTTTACCAGATATGATTGAAATTGGTAGTTTTATTGGTTTAGCTGCGATGACAGGTTCTGATATTACTATTAAAAATTGTCAAGTTCCTGAATTAGGAGTCATTATCCCAACCTTTAGAAAGTTAGGTATTCAAATAGATATTATAGGAGATGATGTTCATGTTCCTGCTCAAGAGAATTATGAAATATCAACTTTTATAGATGGATCTATTTTGACCATTTATGATGCACCATGGCCAGGTTTTACGCCTGATTTAATGTCAATATTATTGGTTGTAGCAACACAAGCGAAAGGTAGTGTTTTGATTCATCAAAAGATGTTTGAAAGTCGCTTATTCTTTGTTGATAAACTAATTGACATGGGAGCTCAAGTAATTTTATGTGATCCACATAGAGCGAATGTTATTGGGTTGAATAAAAAATATCCTTTACGTGGTATTCAAATGTCATCGCCCGATATTCGTGCTGGTGTTTCGTTATTAATAGCGGCTCTTTCTGCGGAAGGAACTTCTACCATTTCTAATATTCATCAAATTGATAGAGGTTACGAAAATATTGATAAACGACTTCAAGCTATTGGAGCGGATATAATTAGATTGTAATGTTAGGTTAATCGGAATTAGGTTTGTTATTGAATTACTTAATTGTCCGTTAGAAGACTTATGGTTTTAAGTGAGGCAAGATATTATATCTAAGAGAATCAAATTTGAAATACTTAATCAATTTGTTGAGATAGGTGTGTCCTCAATTTATAACTTAGTCTTATGACCAGTATTGAAGTTCAACCATTCCAACCAATCTTTTTCTTCATCAATATCATTCAGTCTGTCAACCAAAGCGTAATTGAAGTTATTGGATTTACATTTTTCTAAGGATTGTTCGAGTACAACCGAAGTACTCCATGCTATATTTTCAAAGATGGTAAGTGAAATGTCAGTGGCTCCAATTAGATAATAACCTCCATCATTGGCAGGTCCAAAAACAACAGAATTTTTATTTAATGCTTCTTTTGCATTGCTGAGAACAGTTGTTGATAAATACGGGCAGTCACAACCAATGAGAATGGCTTTTTTGTATTTTTTTAAGGTAGAAAATAGTGCATGATACATTTTTTTTCCAATATCATTTCCTTTCTGTCTTTCGTGGAAATTAGTCGTTTTTCCCCAAGTTTCTAAATCAATTTCGTTTTCATGAAAAACAATAATATCTGCTTCAAAACCTCGAATATTTTGTTTTAAAATTTCAAGCAATTCTCTGTAAATATCCGCAGCTTTTTCCATTCCTACGGTTCTTCCAATACGAGTTTTGACCTTTCCTACTTCAGGTTTCTTTGTAAAAATGATGAGTGCTGTGTCCAGAATTATTGATTTAGTTCGAAAATAATAAACATACCAACATTAAATGTAGAGAATAAGTTTATTTTTCGTCCAATTCTTCATCATAAATAATTCCATTGTCTTCTTCCTCCTCGATGTCGTAAATTTGGGGTGTATTAGATGACGTACGGCCTTCAGACCTTTCCTCAATTTCATCCATAACATCTAAGGTTTGTACCCAAAATTTCTCCAAAGCAGGTTTGGCTTTCATTCCCACATCATAGGCGTAGCTTGGATATACCTGAACATAAGGGAAAACAATACTTTCTTTTTTAGTTTTGTCCGTTATCAACCTAGCACTATCAAAGAATTTAACAGTCACAGAATACAAGAGCATAAAAAAGGCAGCTGTAATCAATCCACCAAGTGTTTGATTAATAAAATTGATATTGACAGATTCTAAAATATTTTCCAGAAAGGAAGCAAACATCCTCATTCCTACCAAAATAATAATGAACGCCAACAAAAAACCCGCAAAAAACCATGCAGCATGGTCACTACCCGATAAATCTTGTAAACCTTTAGACAAGTGGGGGCCAAAACGGACAGCGGCAATAACACCGAAAACCACGGAAACGATAGAGAAGAATGTAGAAATGATTCCTCTCGAAAAACCGAAATAAAATGCGGTCAAAATACAAATGACACAAAGTATATCTAAAACCATAATATTAAAGTATTGTAAGAATACAACCAAAGTACAAAACTTTGCTTTCTAATATTACTAAAACCTACCAATATTCCAATATTATAGACCAAAAAGGAAAAATCAATCCCAAAAATAAGAAGTTCAGCTGCTTAAATGCTAAATTTACAATATTATCATATCGTTTTTTATAAAAAACAAGTATCCAAATTATGCCCTTTATTTCTGAATTAATTATAGAAAAAACTGCTGAAAGATTAGAATCTGTTGATCCTCAAACTTGTTTGGAGGCCTTTGCAGAAGAACAACCTTATTTGGCTTCATATCTTGATACTGAAACTGTTGATGTCTTGACGACTGAAGAGAAAGACTATTTACTTTTTATGGTAATGGTTATTTTTAATTCAATTACTGAAATTATTCCTATCGACAAAATGGTTATGGAAACTGCCATTGGGCAAGCGGAGGAGGCAAATTGGCAAATCTTAACGGAATCTACAGCCAAAAAGTTTAGAGATAGAATGACTCCTTTTTTTGACAATACTCAACAGGAAGATTTATTGGCTTTTATTGAAGACTGTTTGTTGGATAATGAAGAATTGACGGACATTAGTCGGGAACCTCTATTTGTGGTGGCTAAAACTTTTGTTGATGTTCTAATTCCTGACGAAAAATAAAATATTGATAGACTATGAGACTCTTTCTTTTCCAAATATTCATTCTTTTTTCTATTTCTACATTTGCTCAATTAGGTCAAAACCCTAATCAAAAATGGTTACAATCAGAGCATAACGGAATTACTGTTATTCACGACAGTAGTCATGTAGAAAAAGCGAAATATATTTTGGAGGTGACTAATCATCTACAAGAAAATCTCAAGACTTTAATTACACCCATTCGACCTATAAATGTTTTTTACCAGAATTATAATGCAAGTTTTAATGGCTTTGTATCTACTTTCCCTTGGCGAAGTGAATATTATGGCATTAATCCACCCAATAATAGAATATTAGGAAGTTCTGATTGGTTACAAAGTTTGACCATTCATGAAATGAGGCATGCCATTCAGTTTTCGTATGCTCGTGAGCAGTGGCCTATCAAATTAGGTTATTTGTTAGGAGGAGAT
>CALAJP010000183.1 GCA_937922815.1 uncultured Saprospiraceae bacterium | reverse complement strand
ACCACAGCGGAGGGAACAATCGGATTTGTCTATGATGCTGCGGGAACCAAACTCCAGAAAAAAGTTTCTGGGGATTCTAGTTATATCAAGGATTATGTGGGAGGTGTAGAGTACAAAGATGGCAAAATAGAAGCAGTCTATAATTCAGAAGGTCGTTTTGTGAATTTTGATGGCACTTGGTTACCCGAATTTTATCTCAAAGACCATCTTGGTAATGTTCGTCTGGTGGTAGATGGTTCTGGCGAAGTCCTGCAATACACAGACAACTATCCTTTTGGTTTAGAACATAATAAGGTAGCTACTTTTGAGGAATTAGACCCTAAGAATAATTATAAATATAATGGGAAGGAACTCAACACAGACTTAGGTTTGAATTGGTATAATTACGGATTTAGAATGTATGACCCAGCATTAGGACGTTTTCCAAGTATTGACCCAGCATCAGAAAAGTATTATGATATTTCACAATATGTATATGTATCTGATAATCCTATAAACTTTATAGACCCTAGAGGTGATACCCTAAGAGCAGTAAATGAAGAATCCGCTCAGAGAGCTTTAGGTATAGTACGTAGTAGTTTAGCAAGTCCATTAAGTGCTAATAATTTATTTTCAATTGCAGAAGATGGAGTTACTTTCAATAGCATTTCAAATACACAATTGTATGATATAATAGGAAGTCTTAATGATGATCAAGCTGCATTAGTATTAGGTTATGCAACTTTGATTAATGGCTCAGAAACTAACGTAGTTGAAGTGGTGAATAGAAATGAAATAATTAGTGAATATGGTCGAGGAGCATTAAGAGAAGGAATCAATACAGGAGCAGATTTAGACTTTTTCGCAGGAGGAGGTTACAACGGTCAAGCATATTATGACGGTTCTATTGTAAAATATGGAAGTGATGGCACTTATGGAATAATTACTGCGAACTCAACTCGTTTAATAGATTACAATAGTGGGTTACATTCATCTTTGCCAGGTGAGACTTTAGCTCATGAATTGTTAGGACATGGTTTAGGCAAAAGAGGAGGGCGAACGGATGCACAACAACTTGATGCTTCAATACAATCTGGTAATACATATTTGCGAACACAGGGTCTAAAATATTTTAGACCAGACCATGGAGTAACTAACCACACCAAGAATTTTAACCCTAATAAAATACCAAATTTTTTGATTCGATTCCCTATCACTAATTTTTAAAAAATGAATTTTTACTTTAAACTAATTTTATATCTTTTATTTGTAGGATGCTATAATCTTGAAAGCACAAAAAAGGTTGTAATAAATGATTGTGAAAACTTCGTAGATACTAAGAAATGGAGAATGGAAACATTATATATTGACTCTGTTAAATTACACAATGAAATATTTCTTTATAATTCATTGGAATATTATCAAAATATATTTGGAAAAGCTTTAAACAAATATAACATCAATAATGAAGATATTTGTTTTTACACCAGTAATGAATTTAATAAAGTAAGATATATTTTCGATGGCTTGGTATTAGATGAAATAGATAATAAAGCTATTGTAAATACATTGAATTTTAGTAAATTTAATGATACTTTATATTTTAATGCCTTATCTTTATCTTATAATACGAGTGTTAAAGATGTATGTATGGTTTTTCCAGAATCTTGTAAATTAATTTCCATGGATGGTAACCTTTGGTCAGGCTTTATAGAATTAAAAATCACTCAATTAGGTTTAGATTCAAGAAGAGTTTTTTTAATATTTAGGGGTGAGAAACTTATTAAATTAAAAATAATCAATTTAGGGTTTGACGAATTCTCAAAGACCATCTCGGCAATGTCCGAGTAGTATTGAATGGTAGTGGCGAAGTCCTGCAATACACAGACAATTATCCTTTTGGGTTAGAACATAATAAGGTAGCTACTTTTGAAGAATTAGACCCGAAGAATAATTATAAGTATAATGGGAAGGAACTCAACACAGACTTAGGTTTGAATTGGTATAATTACGGATTTAGAATGTATGACCCAGCTTTGGGAAGGTTTCCAAGTATTGACCCTATTGCGGAAGAGTTTGCTTTTGTAAGTGGTTTTAATTATGCTGAGAATGCTCCAATTTCTAATATTGATTTACATGGATTACAAAAGGTATTTTTTCAAGAGTCGTTAAAGAATAGTGGAACATTCAATGATGCATAAGATATTAATAGAAATCATACTAATCAAGGAAAAAGCTTTAGTGAGATACTTTCTACACAAAACAAAGTGAGTGTGTTATATGTTTCCACAAGATATGCTGGAAGTGGATTTACTTCTAAATTATTCAATGATTACAAAGGTTTTAATGAAGAGAGAAAAAATAACGCTCAACTTAAAAATTCTTTTTTAACACTAGATGATCTGAATCAAGTAGAGAGTATATTTGAAGAAAATCCTAATAATGATTTTTTCGTAATAGGTATAGATGAGTTTTCGTGTGAAAAAGATTGCTCTACCTCTGCTATTACAGAAATAGCCTCTACACTTAATCACGAGGAATTTCATGGAGAAAGATTGTTGTTAGGTTTTCCTAAACATGGTGCTACGGATCATTTGTTATATTATAATTTAGAAGAGCATGATAGTCCTGATGATAAAGATGTGTTGACTCTACCAGTACATAAAGGAAGTGATGCATTTATTAATTTACACCAAATAATAAATTATTTTTTAGGAAATGAAAATTAGAATTTATATTTTATTTTTTCTTTTAATATTAATCATATGTTGCCAATCTAAGCAAGAGCAGAATAATCACTGTGTAGGAATGATTGATCAAAAGTTTTCAAGTGATTGTTTTCTTTTTATCACAAAACAAGATTCAAGGTTGTCGTTTCTTTTAGATGAAGTGAGTTATGGTTTCGATTCCATTACACCATTCTTTTTCTATTCTGATGGGAATGTTTCAAATGCTGTACCTATAATTTTTGACACAAACTGTAACGTTTTATATCATACAGAAAACAATAAAGATACATTGATTCCCAAAGAGTTGTATTGCTATAAAGAATGGTACGTAAAAATAGATGATAAAGAATTTAATTTTAATGTCGAAGATGAATTAAAGTTGGAAGATAGAAGTGTTTTTAAACTAAGTATCAGCGATTTTTTTTACTATGAAAGAGAACGTTATGGATTGATTACTTTTTTTTCTTTTGAGAGGGGATTTGAAGGGAACTACCTTACTTGTGTTGCCAAACCCAATTGTGTGATAGAACCACGAGGAATAATTTTTGAGAAATATTATGATAACTATTCTTCTTATAGTAAACGTAGGTTACTTTGATTTGGAAATGTCCGAGTAGTATTGAATGGTAGTAGCGAGGTTCTACAATACACAGACAACTATCCTTTTGGCCTAGAACATAATAAGGTAGCTACTTTTGAGGAATTAGACCCTAAGAATAACTACAAGTACAACGCAAAAGAATGGAACGAGGAGTTAGGGTTGTTGGATTATGGGGCTAGGTGGTATGATCCTGCGATAGCACGTTTCGGAACAAGAGACCGTTTTTCTGAAAAATATTATGAGTTTTCTAACTATGGCTATGCAGCTCAAAACCCGATTAAATTTATTGATGTGAATGGGGATAGTATTAGGTACGGAAATGCAGAAATTGAAGCATATATAAGAACATATATTTCTCAGACTACTACTAAACCAAATGGAAAGGTAAAGAGAAACAAAAAATATGATGCCGAATTTGCAAATGTTATTCAAGAATTAGAATCTTCTGAAATGGTTTTCCATTTTACAGATGATGGTTCAGGCTTAGGTGAAAATACCCTTGGAGCTGTTTCTGTTCGAAGTGATGGAGGGTTTGATGTTGTAATTCCTGACCATTCAGGAACAGACAAAAGCGATAAACAAGCTCAATTTGGCGGTCGAGGGTCTATTCTCGGAGAAGAAACATACCACGCATCACAAGTGGCTAATGGAGAAGTTATAGCAGGTAATAATGGAGGTTTTTTAACGGGAACTAATACAGTGGCAGGTGCTGAAATAGATGCAAAAATATGGACAGCTGAACGTAAATTCACTAAGATGTCGTTTAATCATCAAGATAATAGCATTCCTTCTATTCCAAAAATGATAAAAAATTTAGGGGGAGATAGGTTACAAGTGTTTAATTTTATAACACAAGGAGCAACGAAAAAAATTCATATTCCAAATAAAAGCCCAGTAACAGTTATTTATTCACCTTCTTATACATTTTAAATATGAATCTATATTCTAAACTAATAATAATAGTTCTAACATTTTCATTTTCTAAAACTTATTCTCAGTGTACAGATATTAATAGAATAGGTATTTCAGATATCTATGGTTTAGATATAAAAATTGTAAAAAAGCTAATTTCAAAAAAGATGAATTGTGGTAGTCAATTTCTTAATAAAAAAAAAGCAACTTTATATAAGGTTAAAGTAAAAAATATTATTTTCATTAGGGACACAACTGTTTATAGTGAATTAGATTTATATAAGGTTAAGTATATTATCATTGATTCTTCTCACGAAATAAGAAAAGGAAATTCATTACAAGTATTAGGAAGTAATTCATCTGTGAAAAATTATATTGTATGTAATGAAATTTTACCTTTAGATTGTATTTATCAACTAAAAATACCTAAAAATGAGGTACGAATAGTCAATTTAGAAGAATGTTATAAATTAAATTTTGTTGATAGAATTAAATTACTTTTCATTAAGGATAACGATAAAATTTTTGAAAAAATCTATACTAAACCGAGAAATGAAGAAAAGAAAAATAAATTTTTAAAATACATTTTATCTATGGAAGAAATAAGTGATTAAATGCTTAACCCACGATTACTCCATAGCTGGTCAGCGTATGTAACTATCCAATAGTGTATGGAACGATATGGACCAGTTGGTAGAAAAGAATATAGGCGGAGTACAATCGATGGATTATCAATACAACCAACGGGGCTGGATGACTCGCATCAATCAACCGCTGGGAGATTATAACGAAAATCCACTTGATTCTACCTGTACCAAAAGCGTATTTATTCAATCTTAGAACCAACTTTAGAAAGAAATTCGGATAGTTCAGGTATAGGTTATAACTCCTATTTTGAAAAATACGTACTATCAAAAAGATATAAAATAGAACATTCTTATTTGCCTGATAATTAACTATCAGCACTAAAATATTTGGTATTATGGAGATGACTAAACACCCTTTAATAAGTTTTGAAATAATATTTAACGATTATAGTGAAAACCCAATTTCAATAAAATAACGATTAGCTTTTTTGAAAAAGAAACCAAGCTCTATTTGGAATAAAGGCGAAAAAATAGAATTAATAGATTTTAAAAATAATCGTAAAATTAGGAATTACAGGTGTAGTTCATGGAGATATAAATTAACTTTTGAATATTCTATGGATTTGACTTTTGATGATAAATTAGAGGATTTTATTGATCAATTTTTAGCTTTTAAAGATGGCATCATAAACCAAAAGCATGATGGGGTGGAGTATGAGCTATCAATTTATTATGCTAGAAATGATTTTCATAATGGTTTTGTAATAAACCAAAATATCATGAAAAAATTAATTGAATTAGAGATGGATTTGACAATATATCCTTTTGAAAAGATCTTTCAAGAAAAGTAAAACGAATAGCTAATTCAATAGCCATAAATTGATTCCAATAAAAATCATTAACATCTAAAAATTAGTTTACTTATTTTCCTTTGCAACCATTCCCAAAATTATTGGTTAATATTATCGAAATCATACTTCTAACATTCAGTTTTCGTTAGTAAGGTGATTGTTTTTCTATAATATTAAACTTAAATCCGAATGAAACTACTATTTTCTACATTAGTATTATGTTTGTTTTTTGCTTGTGCTTCTGAAAAAAAGGAATCTAAAAACGCTTCAAATGAAGCCGTTCCTGTTCAGGTTGCTAATAAGACAGAAAGCGAACCCGCTGTTGTAAAAGTAAAAACAAAAGCTGATGAAATTTTTGAAAAGAACGAATCTAAAGTAAACATAGAGAAAGCTGAAAAAGCGATTGAAAATTATAAATCGGAAGATAATAATTCTGATAAAGATGTAGCAGTAAAAGCTACTCAAATGAAAATTGAAAAAACAATAGAAAAGGCTTCCGAAAAAATAAATACAATCCCTTCTACGAAAGAAGAAGTAACTAAAGAGGTTGAGAAAGTGGTAGCGGAAGTAAAGAAAGAAATTCCTCAAACTAAACCTATAAAGAAAGAAGCGGTTGTCGAAAAAGCAAAAGAAGTGGTTAAGAAACCTGTCGATGAAATGCTTGTCGTTTCTGCTGCTTATGACCAATGGTTGAGAAAATATATTTCTCCTACGGGTTTTGTTTCTTATGACAAAATGAAGAATGACAGAACTACATTAGACGATTTTTGTAATTTGATGAACAAAACAGCACCATCAGGTTCAAAAAATGATAAAATGACCTATTGGATTAATGTTTATAATGCGAATACCATCAAACTAATTTTAGACAATTATCCGTTGGGAAGTATCATGGAATTGGAAGGTGGAAAAGTTTGGAAAAAGAAATGGATTCAAAACAACGGCAAAACATTAAGTTTAGACGAAATTGAACATGAAATTCTTAGAAAAAAATACCCTGATGCAAGAATCCATTTTGCAGTGAATTGTGCAGCTCAATCTTGTCCTCCAATTTTAAATAGAATTTGGAAAGCATCAACGTTGGAAAAAGATTTGGAACAACAAACTGTCAAGTTTATTAATAACACGAAGTTTAATAATTTGACAACTAACCCTATTCAAATATCTTCGCTTTTTGATTGGTATAAAGTTGATTTTGGAGACCCAATTGACTACATTAACAAATACAGTAAAACTAAAGTGGCGGCTGGTACTCAAGTTGGTTATATGAATTATGAGTGGAAGCTGAACGGAAAATAATAACTTATGCAAAAACTAAAAATAGTTGTTCTTGATGGCAAGACGATGAATCCTGGAGATTTAGATTGGAGTTCTTTAAAGAGTCTTGGTGACGTAACTATTTTTGATTCGACAGAACCATCTGATATTATTACTCGTGCCGAAAATGCTCAGATTTTAGTAGTGAATAAGGTGGTTCTGAACGAAGAAGTTTTATCTCAACTTCCATCGTTAAAAATGGTAGCCGTTTCTGCTACGGGCTATAATAATGTAGATGTATCGTTTTGTGATACAAGAAATGTTTTAGTGGCTAATGTTGCTGAATATTCAACATATTCGGTAGCTCAACATATATTTTCGCTGATATTAGAACTCACCAATCATGTTCATTTACATAATAAATCCGTTCATGAAGGCGAATGGCATCAAAGAAACACCTTTAGCTATCAGATAAAACCTGTCCAAGATTTGTTTGGGAGTTGTATCGGAATTTATGGTTTTGGAGCGATTGGAAAACAAGTACATCAATTGGCAAAAGCATTTGGTCTGAAAATCATGGTTCATACCCGTAGTCCACATAAATATAAAGGAAATGATGTTGAATTTGTGTCTTGGAAAAAAATGATTGAAAATGCTGATTTTCTGGTAATGTGTGCTTCCATGAATCAACAAAATATTGGAATTGTAGATAACAAATGTTTTGACGCCATGAAGCAATCTTCTATTTTGATTAATACTTCTAGGGGAGGCTTGATTAATGAAAATGACTTAGCAAATGCACTTTTGAAAGGTAAAATAAGAGCCGCTGCAGTAGATGTATTAAGTGCCGAACCACCTGCTAAAAACCACCCGCTGGTAGGACTAAAAAACTGTATAATTACGCCTCATTTAGCTTGGGCAAGTAAAGGGTCAAGAGAAAGACTTTTGAATCAAGTCGTAGAAAATATTCGTGGATTTATTAACCAAAAACCAATTAATATTATAAATTCATCTTTTTAAGATTATAGACAAAAAATTGAACGAATTTTTTTATGAAAATAACGATTATAGGAGCTGGAATTGCTGGGCTGATAGCAGCTCAACACTTGGAAGATGCAGGGCACGAAGTTCATATTGTTGAAGCTAGTGATAGAGTAGGAGGAAGAATAAAAACAGACTCTTCTTCTGGTTTCTTGATGGATAGAGGCTTTCAGGTTATGCTAACGGAATACCCCGAAGCAAAAAAATATTTAGATTATGATGCGCTAGATTTAAAACATTTCTTACCTGCTTCATATATTATTAACAAAAGTAAAAAACTGGTTGAAGTCGGAGACCCAGATCGTAATAAAGGGATGTATTTGAAAACTCTTTTTTCAGGAGTCGGTACTTTGAACGATAAATTTAAAATTAGAAAACTAAAGAAAGAGCTTCTTAGAACAGAATTTGAGGATTGTTATCTTGGAAAAGAGTTCTCCGCAATTGAAAAACTGAGAGAAGAATATGGGTTTTCTGAACGTATGATTGAAGAGTTTTTTATACCATTTTTCAAAGGAATATTTCTTGAAAGTGAATTAGAGACATCTTCACGAATGTTTGATATGGTTTTTTCTACCTTCTCAAAAGGTTTTGCGGCTGTACCAAATTTAGGAATGGAGGAAATTCCCAAACAACTAAAATCGAATTTAAAAACTACTAAGTTCTCATTTCATAAAAAAGTAGAAGAAATAGAAGGGACAAAAGTGAGGTGCAAAGGCGGGGAATGGATAGAAGCCGATAAGCTGATTATAGCTACTGACCCTAGTCTATTTTTTGAAGATAGAAAACCTGTGTCTTGGCATGGAACAACCTGTGCGTATTTTGAAATTCCGAAGGATATTGTACCTAAAAAACAACTTATTTTAAATGCCAATGCTAACGACAAGGTCTCTAACCTTACGCAAATAAATAAAATTGCTCCTGGTTATGCACCCGAGGGAAAGAAACTATTGTCAATTTCGTTATCGATAGACGAAAAATCATCTGATGTGGAATTGATGCAATCGATTGCAGAGGAAATGAAACCGTATTTTGGGGCATGGGTTGACAAATGGGAATTTATTAAAAGTTATCATATACCTCAATCATTGCCACAACAAAATAGAGTCTCTAATTTTTGTTCGACAAAAGATTTGAATATCAAGCCTGATGTATTTTTGGCGGGCGATTATACTTTAAATAGTTCTATAAATGGAGCTATGAAAAGTGGCCGCTTGGCTGCAGCAGCTGTTATGGGCAGGATTTTGAATTAAAGAAAATGGCTTTCGTTGAGTGAAATTACTTTTAGTTGAGGATTTCTGGCAATAAAACCTTTTATGATTTTTGTAGAATCTGGATAAGGTGTTTTTTGTGGTAGCGAGTTTATGATTTCTGGAATAGAATTATTGATTAAATCATTATTTATCCAGCCATAGGCAACACATTTTCCATTTTGTACCAAAATGGCTGAATTTTCATCGCTGCTTCGACCTTTATCGACAATAAGCATATCGTTACAGAAAAAAGTAGTGATGGTTTCTTTTGCCGTTTCTACTTTTTTGTTGTAATCTTCGGGGCTTTCAATTTTGCCACACGCACCATTACATTTTTTGATATGGTAGTTAAAACAAAAGGTTATAGCCTTGTCGAGGTTGCAATATTTGGCACAAAGGTTATTGTTTTCAATAGCTCTTTTTATAGCTGTTTTAGCAGAAAGTAGCGTAGGGAATTCCGAAATAATGGCAAGACTTTCCTGTGCTTTTTTAGAATTTCGAGTTACATCCCAACACATATAACCGTTCATATTTTCATATTGATGGATAATATAGGGATATTGTTTTACTCGTTGTGCTCTATTGACAGAGGGGGACATGGTCTTAATTTCATCAGATTCTTTGAGGAGTGCAACGAGTTCACTTCCTGTTAGTTCATAATCTATGGAATGAACGAAACTGGCAAGTTTTTGAGATTTAGTAGTTGTTTTAGAAAAGTGCTGCATTACCCTTTTCTGAATATTGATACTTTTACCGATGTAAACTACATTTTTGTTTTCGTCATAAAAATAATATACGCCACATTCTTCGGGTAAAGCATGCAAATCATCCATAGAAATTGCCAAGGGCAATAATGAATTTTTAACTTGTTTGTTAATTAATTTTTCGGCCAAATCGTTGCCCAAAAAATTCTCTAAATTGATACTTAATAATTTGGCGGTAGCAAAAGCATCTGCCATTGCTCTGTGCCTATCCCCAACCAAAGGAAGGTCGAAATGATGGATTAAATTACTTAAACCATAACTTTTAAG
>CALAJP010000182.1 GCA_937922815.1 uncultured Saprospiraceae bacterium | reverse complement strand
ACATATAAATGTATCGAGAATAAAATGCGATTGATGGAGGTGATATGATTTGTGTTATTTTTGGAATTACCTTAATGTGTACAATAATTTTTTATAAATCCGCTGCATTTTAAACGATATTATCCTAAAAAAGCCAAACTTCTTTGAATCAATCAAAGATTTTATAGTTCCATCCAAGGAACCTTGTACGGCTATTGCGGGGTGGCTCCAGAAAATATTAATTATATTTTGGTTAGCACATACATTATGAAACCAATCAATTGGCAAATCAGTCTTCTCTTTTTCAATATAGCGTAAAACATTACGGGCACCTTCTTTATCCATCAAATAGCACCCTGCTAATCTACCTTTGTTTTTCTGATATATTTTCTTGCCTTTCACCCGATCACTTTTGGGAACATATTTTAAGTTTGAATCCTCAAGAGAAACCATAAAGTTTCTTATATTTCGTTGTTCTATTTCGGTTAATATTTCTTTAATCATAGGAAAATTTGAATAAAACCGAATATCATCTTCGACTATCATTGCTATATCATCATCACCTTTAGAAATCTTATCATATGCCAAAAGGTGCTTGTATGCACATGAAGTAGCATTACTGACCGTAGACATTTTACCTTTAAAATATTTATTTAATATAGCGTCATTTAAGTCACTTTTATCCCCTTCTGTTATAAAGGAAAAATCTAGGTCTTTACCTTCTAATTGATTGAGCATATGTTTCTCTCTATCATAAGCATCACTAACATGAATCACATATGTCTTCATTTATTTTTTTTATAGTTTTATCAAACAGAAACTTGTACGTAAGCTTCATTTTTTCCAAAGATATAAATTTCTATTAACTTTAATATCGCTCTAAAGTTATAGTGTGTGTAATAAATTACCTTATTTAAGACTTATCAAAAACGCTCTCCATTTTCACCATTTGATACATTTATCGACAGACTTTACACTCTTCTTTTGTTTTATCCTCTCCTATAAGTTTGCCACTTTCGTCTATATCGTAATTGCAACAATCAATAAAGCCTTGTTTTAATAATTCACGTCCTCGTTGGATACGAGACTTGGCAGCAGAAAGAGTAATCCCTAGTTTTTCGGCTACCTCTTTTTGTTTTTTGCCCTCAATTTCACTCATCAACATCGGCAATTTATACAATTCGGGAAGTTTATGAATAAGCGGAACTAGACAATCTTTTGCAGAATGGGTATAAGTAGGCGTTAAGCTTTGCCCTCTATTATTATCAATAGGAAATGAAGGTTCTTTTTTGTTTTTTCGGTAATAATCTACCACTACACTATGTGCTATCTGCATTAGATAGGCTTTTATTTTATCTTGATTATTAACATCCCTAACCCTCAAATGCATTTTAAGAAAAGCTTCTTGCTGCAAATCTTTAGTCAACGAATCTTCTTTGACTTTAGATTTGATAAAAGCAAAAACATCTGATGCATATAGTTTCCAAATTTTTTCTGTATTCATACTCCTAATAAATAAAACCACAGCAAAAAGGTTTCGCTGTGGTTAATTAATAATCTTCATTACGAATGAATTCAGATGAATCAAAAACATTTCTTTTTACTTCAATCTTCGTCTAGCGACTGAAATAAAAAATACTACTTTTCTTATATGAACCAATTCGTAATCATGTCTATTTTAACAATTGCAATTATTACAAGAACAGTTGTCGCAAGTACAAGCTTTACAATTCCCGTTTTTACAATTTTCACATTGACATTCACATGATTTGTTTTTCATCTTTTATAACTTTAGGATTAATTAAATTCACCTATAAGACGAAAAAGGAAGAAAAAAGACGCAAGGTTTTATAAAAAAGAGCATTAAAGAAGCAATACATTCTATAGTTCTCTTTTCTATTGAATATCCTGATGTAGTCAGTAGCGTACTATGCTTGATTGTCTAAAGCATTCTCTCTAATCCATAAGTCTTTTAACTTGGCATATTTATAAAATACGTAGTATGCAGACATTACTGAAATCACAAAACCATAATAACCATCTAAAAAGCCTCTTTTGAGAATATATTTTTTAAAAAATTCGAATATTGGACCCATTGCCAATTTAAAAATCGTAACCTTTTTTTTCTTTTTAAATGAACTTATTGCAGCCATATCTGTGAAATGATTAATTTTTTCAGAATGGCTTCTTATGGTTGGATAGCTATAGTGTAATAGATCCCCTGATAAAAGTTTTGTTTTGTTACTTGACAATTCTAAAGTTTCATGAATACTTCCTTGCCAACTCGATTTAGCATTTTTAAACAATCTCAATTTAGTATCTGGATACCAACCGCAATGATATATCCATTGTCCGCAATAATTGGTTAGTCTCTTAACGTAATACCCGTCTTCTTTTAGGTCGGCTTTTGCAGTTCTTAACGATTCTTTTAACGCTTTAGATATTTCTTCATCAGCGTCAATCGATAATATGAACGGGTATTTCGCTAAAGAATTTCCATAGTTTTTAGAAGAATCATAGCCTATAAATTCTTTTTTCACAAACTTAACCCCATATTCCTTACATATATTTTCGGTATTGTCAGTCGAGAAAGAATCAACTACTATAATTTCATCAGCAATATCTGTTAAAGACATCAAACACCTTCCTATGTTCTTTTCTTCGTTTCTGGTAATTATAACTGCACTTATTTTCCCCATATCATATTTGGTTTTATATTGGGGCGAAAGATACAAAAAACATTTAAGTCAAGAAATTTGTAATGCCTCCATTCTCTCCATTGATTTTCGACAGATATTCTACCTCCATTTACTTAGGCTTAAAAGGTAATTCCCATTGCTTTTTGACAGAAAAATAGCGTATCAAAATAACCAATCCTATTGAAATAAGCATTGAAACTTGTTGAGACAAGTCAAACATGCCCAAAGTCACATAAACGACTGCCCCTACAAAACAAGCACTCGCATAGATTTCTTTTCTAAAAATTAGCGGAATTTCATTCAAAATAATATCTCTGATAACACCTCCAAAAACTGCCGAAACAATTCCCATCATTACACAAATAGGCGTAGAAAGCCCAATACTCAATGCCTTTTCTACTCCAAAAATAGTAAACAATCCTATTCCTATCGTATCGAAAATAAACAAACTCTTTCGAGCTTTCATGACATATTTCTTGAAATAATAACATACAGGCAGTGCCGCCAATACAATTAGCAAATAATTAGTATCTCCCATCCACCCTACTGGTGTTTTACCAATCAAAACATCTCGCAATGTACCTCCACCTAAAGCCGTTACAAAACCGATAACGATAGAACCTACTACATCTAATTTTTTATCTATAGCCGCCAATACTCCGCTAATTGCAAAAACAAAAGTTCCAATTACATCAATACAATAAATAAAATCCATTACATGTACGCTCTTTCGTTTTTGTTTTCCATATAGTTAATAAAAGCTTTGTTACAGATTTTGTTACCTCCTGGTGTCGGGAAGATACCAGAAAAATACCAATCACCCGTATTGTTAGGGCAAGCTTTATGCAAATCTTCTATCGTCTGAAAAATAATTTCTAATTCTATATCTAAGTCCTTGGGTTTTAATAGTTCCGCAATTTTCTGACTAACCATTTCATAAGAGAATTGGCTGTACAAATCTATTACTACATTTTTGACTTTTTCTTTGACTAGTTTCTCCTGTTTCTTTGCCTTTTGGTATGCTTTCTGAACTCTGTCTTCTAATCCATTTTCTTTATGCAAGGCGATAATGGCTTGAAAAGCAATAAATTCCTTCATTTTCGACATATCAATACCATAACAATCAGGGTATCGAATTTGAGGAGCTGAAGAAATAATCGTTATTTTTTTAGGTTTTAGCCTTGCGACCAATCTAATAATTGATTTTTTCAAGGTAGTACCCCGTACGATTGAGTCGTCTAACAATACAATATTATCAATATTATTTCTGACAATTCCGTAAGTGACATCATACACTTGCGAAACCATATTATTTCTGGCACTTCCTGCAGTAATGAAAGTACGTTCTTTTACTTCTTTTACGATTACTTTCTCAAAGCGTACTTTTCTTTTGATAATAGCCTCTAACCTTTTGGGTTTGATGGCTTTTTTCATTTTCGAAATCTCTTCTGCTTTCAATACGTCCAACACTTCGTTTACGCCTTGGAACAGGCCCCAAAAAGCAGTTTCAGCTGTATTAGGAATATAAGAAAATACGGTATTTTCAATATCGTAATTAACGGATTTTAGTGCCGATTTGGCCAAATAATAACCTAGTTTTTTTCTTTCGACATAAATATCTTTATCGGTACTTCTTGAGAAATAAATTCTTTCAAAAGAACAAGGTTTTTTCAATCCTGGAGTAATAAAAGGTACTTCTTTTACCTCTCCATCTTTTTTGACCACCAATACGTGTCCTGGTTTCAGTTCTTGAATAGCATCGAAAGGCAAATTAAACACCGACTGAATAGCAGGTCTTTCAGAAGCGGCAACCACTACTTCGTCGTCTCTATAATAAAAAGCAGGTCTAATTCCATTAGGGTCTCGTAATACAAAAGCATCTCCATGTCCAATCATTCCGCACATTACATAACCTCCGTCAAATTTCCTACACGCCCGTTTCAATAAACGTTGAAGGTCTAAGTGCTTAAATATAAGTTGGTTTAATTCGTCAGAATCATATTCTTCTGGTTTGAACCAAGTATGCAAACGTTGAACCTCATCATCCAAGAAGTGCCCTATTTTTTCTAATACGGTTACCGTATCTGAGCTTTCTTTAGGAAACTGCCCCAATTCTACCAATTCAGAAAACATTTCATCTACATTCGTCAGATTAAAGTTACCTGCAAGAACTAAATTTCTACTAATCCAATTACTTTGTCTCAAAAAAGGGTGACAAGTTTCGATGGTATTATCTCCGTGTGTGCCATATCGTAAATGTCCCAACAATAATTCTCCCATATAAGGTAGATTCTCTTGCAAGAATTTAGCATCATTGAGCTGCTGAGGTTTCAATTCTTTGAACCTTGCATACACATCGTCAAAAAGGTCTTGGAGGTAATTGGCACTATTGCTTCTTTTTCGGCTGATATATCTTGAACCAGGAGGGGCATTTAACTTTATCGTAGCTATTCCTGCGCCATCTTGTCCCCTATTTCTTTGCTTTTGCATCAACCCCTGCATCCGATTTATGCCATAAAGAGTAGTCCCATATTTTTGATAGTAAAAATCAATAGGCTTCAAAAGCCTTATAAACGCCACACCACATTCGTGTTTTATTGCATCACTCATATTGATAGAAGTAAATTATATTAAAAGATGAATCCCTATTTTTCTAATACAAAAAGCAAACATTTGTGCCTATGACAAAGGTACGTGCAATATCAAACAGAACCAATTAAAAATGCATCATAAAAAATTATATTTTTACTTGACAGATACAATCTTTAGTGTTAATTTATAAGAGCAATAGAAATATTCATACCTTTAACATTAGTTGATTGTCGAATTAAGTTTTTTTACCCTAACTTTTAATAGTACAATCATAAAATATTCAAACAACTATGGCATTATTCAGTTTTTTTAAAAGCCCAGGAACAAGGCAATTCGGTTACCAACCTCGGTTTTGGAACAAAGAAAGAGAAGAGTTAGAAGCTCGTTTGCAAGAAGCAAACCGCTCGGAAGGAGACATTTCGGATACTCAAATCATGAAAAGTCGTATTTCTAAAAATTTCAGGTCTCGAGCAGGCATAACAGATAAAAGTAGTAGATCGTCACAAGTAAAAGCGTCTAATTATAGATTATTACTCACCGTCGTGATTCTAATCGTATTAAGTTATTTCGTTTTGACGGTTATGCTTCCCAAAATAATAGCTTTTGTGGAAAGCGGTCAGTAGATACTCCTATAGAAACTTCTCTTTTAGGTTTTAATTTATTATTTTTGTTTCTTCATTCAAACGTTTTTTACTTTAATTTGCGTTATGAATTAGATGTATTAAACTCATATTTTTTGGGCTTATTTAATTAAAACAAAAATTCTTTACATGGCTGATATTATTCAGCTTTTACCAGACTCAATAGCCAATCAAATTGCTGCTGGTGAAGTTATACAACGTCCTGCTTCTGTCGTTAAAGAACTTATGGAAAATAGCATCGACGCCGAGGCTACTGAAGTAAAACTTGTCGTTCGAGATGCAGGCAAACATATTGTTCAAGTGATTGACAATGGGAAAGGTATGACTGAAACCGATGCTCGTATGTGTTTTGAAAGGCATGCTACCTCTAAAATTCGCAAAGCCAATGACCTATTCTCTATCAATACGATGGGATTTAGAGGCGAAGCAATGGCTTCTATTGCGTCGGTCGCTCAGGTAAGTTTGAAAACTTGTCCCAAAGACACCGAAATTGGTACACAAATCGTTATTGAAGGTTCTAAAATTAAGGATCATAGCCCTTGTCATACCCAACAAGGAACGGTAATTACCGTTAGCAATTTGTTCTATAATGTGCCTGCTCGAAAAAAATTCTTGAAATCGAATACGGTTGAAATGAAACATATCATTGAGGAGTTTCAACGTTTGGCGTTGGCTCACCCCGATGTGTTTTTCTCCCTTCATGCCGATGATTCTGAAATTTATCACCTTCCTCCTGCCAATTTAAGACAACGAATAGTTGGAGTATTGGGCAGCAAAACTAACGAAAAATTAGTTCCTGTTACCGAACAAACAGATGCTGTCGAGTTTGAAGGCTACGTCGGAAAACCTGAATTCGCAAAGAGAAATCGCGGAGAACAATACTTTTTTGTCAATAATAGGTATATCAAAAGTAATTATCTGAATCACGCCATTGGTGCGGCTTTCGAAGGAATGATTGCCAAAGATACACACCCGTTGTACGTTATTTTTATAACAATCGACCCTAACAAAATAGACGTTAACGTTCACCCGACCAAACAAGAGATTAAATTTGATAATGAAAGAGTTGTTTACAATTATTTAAAGGTCGCTGTTCGACATGGATTGGGGCAACATGGTGTCAACCCTACCTTGGATTTTGAACAAGAACAACTTTTCAATAACTATACGCCTCCTTCTGAGACAAATCATTCTTCCGCATCTAATCAAACTAGCTTTTCTACCACAGGAAGCAGTTTTAATGATTCGCAAAATACGTCCCAAAGCAAAAGAAATATAGACAATTTTAATAATTGGGAAAAACTATACGAAGGTTTAGAGGATTTATCGTCGGTTCAACAACCCAAAACACAAGATGAATCTGAAAAATTACTCGATTTTAATGATGATGCTATCGAGCAAATTCCCGCCGAAAAAATATCTTCGGCTCCTTCTAAACTAAATTCGAACTGGGCAGATAATTGTACTCAAATTCATAACCGATATATTATTCATAATATCGAAAAAGGATTTTTACTCATAGACCAACAATATGCTCACGAAAGGGTCTTGTATGAAGAGTATTACAAAATGTTGAATGACGAAAAAAGCCCCATTCAGAAAGAATTATTTCCTCAAACTTTGAATTTATCAGCTGGAGATGCATTATTGATGAATGAAATATTGCCTCAGATTAGAAATTTAGGTTTTGATATTGAATTTATAGGACAACATAGCTTTATTGTCAATGGTTTGCCTGCCGACCTAAAAGCCGATCACGATATTAGTGTTTTGCTTTCCGAAATGCTAAACTCGTACAAAGAAGGTCGAGATTTAAAATTAGATACCAAAGAATGTATTGCACGTTCGTTATCTCGTTCGGCAGGAATAAAAAGAGGGCGAAAATTGAATGCTCAAGAAATGGCTCATTTAGTAAAACGGCTGTTGGCATGTAAAATACCCTCAAAAAGTCCGTTTGGACAATCCACTTTCGTGCAATTCAGTTTGGATGATTTGCATCAACTATTTTCGAAATAAGAAAAACAAACCTATGCTTAATAATATAACGCCTGTCGTAAAAGATATTCTACTCATAAATATCGTCATGTTTTTTGGGACAATGCTTATCTTTTCCGACACAGGAAACGTGAACCAAATGATTCTCTCAGGAGAAGGCGATTTAAAACATTTTGGACCTTCTATGTTGGCTGTTTTTTATCCCAGTTCTAATTTTTTTAGAAGCTACCAAATTGTTACTCACTTATTTATGCACGGAGGGTTTACGCATTTATTTTTCAATATGTTCGGTCTTATTATGTTGGGACCTGTATTAGAAAATGTATTAGGGCCTAAACGGTTTTTAATATTTTATTTGACAGCAGGAATTGGAGGACTTTTCCTATATATGTTTATTCGATATTTAGAAATGAATTACTTTGGGGCACCCAGTTATTACGCAAACGTCCCTATGTTGGGGGCTTCAGGGGCTATCTTTGCCATCATGACGGGATTTGCGACTTTGTTTCCCAACCAAGAATTGAGATTACTCTTCCCTCCTGTTGCCTTGAAAGCTAAATATTTCATCTTAATATATATTGGAATCGAATTATTTCTAGGCTTGGGACGATTCCATACGGGGATTGCTCATTTTGCTCATTTGAGTGGTGCACTCATTGGATTTATACTCATCAAGTTTTGGAAATATTAACCATGTGGATTATGTAAATATGCCATTGGGCAAATTTATTCAAACCCAACCCTACCGTTCCCTAAACGATATTCGCCGCTTTCTAAATAGTATTTGCGTAGAGAAGAAACTTGGCATATTATTGCACTGTGTGTAGTTTTCTCATAGTATGTTAAGTTCTCCTACATCAAATATTTCAATATTTGGCGTAGGAGATATTTTTTTTAAAGCATTTTGATTTTCCTTCCCAAATAACTACTACATTTACAAATCTATAGCTAAATCAAAATACATTTCCATGAAAAAAGTTATTATTATCAATGGTCCTAATCTCAATCTTTTGGGCAAAAGAGAACCCACTATCTATGGAAATACGACCTTTCAAGATTTCTACACGGAATTAAAAAATGATTACGCCAAAAAGTTAGACCTCCACTACTTCCAAAGTAACCACGAAGGTGCTATTATTGATAAAATTCACGAAATTGGATTCGATTATGATGGAATTGTTTTAAATGGCGGTGCTTTTTCGCATTATTCTTATGCCATTACCGATGCCATTGCTGCCATCTCCTGCCCTGTTATAGAAGTTCATATTTCGAATGTCCATGCCCGAACAGAATCGTTCAGACACCAAACCGTTTTTACCGCCAAATGCAAAGGTATTATTTCTGGTTTTGGACTCAATAGCTATCGATTAGCTTTAGAAGAGTTTAGTA
Source organism: uncultured Saprospiraceae bacterium (assembly GCA_937922815.1). Classification (GTDB taxonomy): domain Bacteria; phylum Bacteroidota; class Bacteroidia; order Chitinophagales; family Saprospiraceae; genus CALAJP01. The sequence continues at coordinate 8,576 of CALAJP010000182.1, read as the reverse complement.
GAGGGTAGTTGGTTTGAAGAAGGAAGAAAGTTTGTTCTGTTCTTAAATAAGAAGTCTTTGTACTTTTTATTAAGTAATAAAAAACTTAAGTGTTGACACAAAAATCGCAAATTAATTTTATATTTGTTAAAAATAGATCAAACTTTAAATTAGCAAAATCAGAAAAATGGCAAGTTTTGGGCATTTCATAAAAACCGAAAGGGAAAAAAGAGATTGGACACAAACTGAATTTGGAGCGAAAATTGGAATCAATTCAAGTGCAATCAGCAGAATTGAAAATGGAACTCAAAAATTTAGCAAGTCAAAACTCAAATCACTATCAAATTTATTTAGTCTCGATTTACAAAATGTAACGGACTTATTTTTTGCTGATAAATTCGCTAGAGAAGCATTTAAATATAAATGCTCTGAATCAATTTTTATAGTTGCAGAAGATACAGCAACCTATTTAAGAAATACAAGTACCAAACAAGCAAAATTAAATTTTGAAAATGAATAGAAAATTAACCGCAATCGACTTATTCTCTGGATGCGGAGGATTCTCTTATGGATTCCAGCAAGCTGGCTTCCACGTTATTTTAGGAGTAGATAATACTGAAATAGCTTTAAAAACATTTGAGCAAAACCATAACGATTCTAAAACACTTCTTTTAGACTTACACGAAGACGACTCAATAGATAAAATCGTAGAGTCAAAAGGAGAGCATAAAGTAGATGTTATAATTGCTGGACCACCTTGTCAAGGTTTCTCATTGACTGGAGCAAGAAACGAAAATGATGAAAGAAATACACTTTTTAATGCTGTATTTAAACTTGCTAAACGAGTAAATCCAAAAGCTATCATTATTGAGAATGTTCAAGGGTTACTCAATTTATACAAAGGGAAAGCTAAAAAGGAGATTATTGAATTGTGCGAAGAAATGGGATACAATTGTAATCCTAAACTTTTATACGCACCAGATTATGGGGTTCCACAGATTAGGAAACGTGTTTTTTTTGTGGCAATCAAAAAAGAACTTGGAGTGTTTGAATTTCCTGAAGCAACTCACAAACCAGAGGAATATATTGGGTGTAAAGATGCAATTGGCGACTTGCCAAATTTGGTAACTGATTTAGGAGATGAAGAATTGTCTTATGATAAAAAAGCTTTTAGCAAATATCAAAAAACAATGCGGAATGGAAATAAGGTTTTAAGAAATCATCTTGGAACAAAACATACCGAACACGTTATAAATGTTATTTCACAAGTTCCAGAAGGTGGAAATCATAAAGATTTACCACCAGGAGTTGGAGATTCAAGAAAATTCAATGAAGCTTGGGCTAGATATCACAGTAAAAGACCTTCTAAAACAATAGATACTGGACATAGAAATCACTTTCACTATAAATGGAATAGAGTTCCTAGCGTTAGAGAAAATGCCAGATTACAATCTTTTCCTGACGAGTTTGTTTTTTTGGGCGTTCCCCAAAAGGGTCGGGCTTTACGTTACAAGTCCTCGCTCGTGCCTCGCTGTGGGCTTTCCACTGCAATCCCTAACGCAGCTTGATTATGGTAAGAAGAAATTGGACAAGAGAAGAATTAATTTTAGCTTTCAACCTTTATTGTAAAATACCATTTGGCAAATACAACCAAAGAACAGAAGAAGTTCAAGAGTTGGCTCGTCTAATTGAAAGAACACCAAGTGCTGTTGCATTCAAATTAGTTAATTTTTCAAGTTTAGACCCTTACCATCAAAATAGAGGTGTAAAAGGAATGGGGAATACAGGGAAACTTGACAAAGAAATTTATAATGAGTTTTCTAATAATTGGGATGATTTAATCTACGAAAGTGAAGAGTTATTAAGTCAAAAATCTGGAAAAGGAAATTTGAGAGATTTAACTATTGCTGAAATAGAAATTGACAATTCAAAAGTTGGCAAAGATGTAAACCGTATTGTTAAGTCAAGAGTAAATCAGTCTTTTTTCAGAAAAGTTGTAATGCAGATTTATTCAAATAAATGTGCGATATCAAATATTGATTTACCTGAATTATTAATTGCAAGTCATATCATTCCTTGGTCATCAAACGAAAATGAGAGACTTAATCCTTCAAACGGTATTTGCCTATCACCTTTATATGATAAGGTTTTTGATAGAGGATTTATGACATTTACAGACAATTTAGAAATTAGATTTTCAGACAAATTAAAATCTAATTCTGATAAAGTTTATTTTGAAAAATTCTTCGATTGTTATGAAGGCAAAACTTTAAACCTTCCAGAAAAATTTCATCCAAAGCAAGAATTCATTTCATTCCATAGAAATAATATTTTTATAGGCTAACATTCTATTTCTTCATAAAAAAATGAATCTTCTAATTCATCATCACTTAAGGACTCAAATCCATTTTCTTTTAAAAATTCTTTAGCATTTTCTGTACTTGAAAATGTCATTATTTGATTTTTATCATCAAGTAACCATTCTTTTCCATTAATTGAAATTCCTTCTATTGCTCTTCCAATTTTAATCATAAACTTTATATTTTAACAAATATAAAAAAGATGTTTTGTCTATGCCAGCAATTCAATTTAATACACTCAAAATTTAGAAGAATTAATATTTCATAGACACGAAATGCACGAAACAGATGAACTTATTGTGCTATCTGGTTATTTAGGTTCAAGACCAGTTTCTAGGCTTGAAGAATTACCTTTCAATTCAACAGTAATTTATGGAATGTATGGTTCAGAAGGTATTCGTCCTAGTCTACATAGCTCACTTACTAATATTCAAGGAGAAGTTGAAAATCTCAATATTTTTTATTCAAACTTACCAGTACATTCAAAATGCTATGTTTGGAGAAGAAGAGGAGAAATAATTCACGCACTATTAGGTTCTGCGAATTTTTCAGTAAACGGATTGACAACACCATTTCGTGAAGTACTTGCCGAAACAACGTTTGACACTTTCCAACCATTAAACGAATACATAAGACACGTTCTTAATAATTCGATTTCCTGTTTAGAGGTTGGAATGGAAAGAGTAATTGAAGCAAGAGAACAAATTGATTATTGTGATATGTCTTTACTTGCAAATAATGGAGAAGTTCAAAATGCAGCGGGTTTAAATTGGGGACAAAACCCAAGAAACCACACAACACCTAATGATGCTTACATAGCAATTAGAACAAGATATATAAGAGATTTTCCAAATCTTTTTCAACCAAAACAAATGAACCCAATGCATATTGATAACAGAGGTCGTATGCAAAGGCATAATGACTCTGTTGAAATAATTTGGGATGATGGACTTACTATGGAAGGACTTTTAGAAGGTTCACAACCAATTGACGGAGTTACATATCCAAAGCAGATAAGTTCTTTTCCTTCAAAAGCTCAATTAGGGGAATATATTAGAACAAGAATTGGAGTTCCTTTAGGACAACCAGTGAGAAGACATCATTTAGAAAGATATGGGAGAACAGATATTAGAATTTCTCTACTCGGAGACGGAGTTTATAAATTTAATTTTTCTGTGTAATGCCTTCAATAGCACCCTATCCGTTCTTACATCAACCTTTTTAGCCTTTAAACTGCTCTGCAAAACCTTTATGTAAAAAATAGTAAGTTTTTTAGTTTATTACTATTTACTAGGCATATTCAAGGCTTCTCAACATCACAAAACTCAATTAAAAATGATAATAGATTTAACCCATACGCTCAAAAACAAAATAACGGTTTACCCAAACACGCTAGAGCCTATTTTTGAACAAGGAAATACGATAGAAAAAGATGGTTTTGCAGAAATCAACATGACGATGTGTACGCATACGGGCACACATATAGACGCACCTGCACATATACTTCCAAACACGAAAACATTAGAACAGTTTGGTGTAGAAAAATTTATTGGTCCTGCGGTAGTAATTGATTGTACGGAGGTCAAAGAAATCGATTTAGATTTTTTGAAAACGAAGGAAGAGGAAATAAAAAAGGTAGATTTTATTCTTTTTTATGCAGGATGGCAACACAAATGGAATACCGAAAGGTATTTCGATGAATTTCCGACCTTAACTACTGAAGCTGTTAAATGGTTAGCAGCATTCAATTTAAAAGCGTTGGGCTTTGATTCTATATCGGTTGACAAAATGGCTGCGGAGTCGCTCCCTAACCACAGAGTCCTTCTGAAAAAGGAAATTTTAATCATTGAAAATATGACTAATTTGGATAAATTAATCCATAAAAAATTTGAATTAAATTGCATTCCGCTAAAAATAGAAAATTCGGACGGTTCGCCAATTAGAGCATTTGCCAGACTTGAAAAATAACACTTTGTTATTATCAATTTGAACTTGAACAATAAGTCAATTTTATGCCCACTTATTTTAGGGCACAGCTGTAAAACAAAAAAGCCTCGATTTGAAATTCAAACCGAGGCTTTTTTAATTTATAAAGAAAAGTCTTAGAAGAATCTAAAACGATTATCTTCGATTTTTGCATCTTTTTTGATTGAAGACATCAACCTAGAATTTACTTGTTGAATAGCAGGAGAAGCCGCTACTCTTCTAAAGTCCGCAATAGTACCCGCAATTGGAGATTCCATTTGATCCGTAACTTTGATTACATAAATTCCATTATTTCCTAAAATAGCTTTAGAAACTTGACCTGTTGTGCTTCCTAATGCCGCTGAAATAATAGTAGGTTCATTTCCGATACCTGGAATGAATGAACTAGAAAAAGAAGCTCTATTTACAGAATCTACATCTGTTGAGAATTGATTAGCAATAGCAGCCATATCTGTTCCTGATACTTTAGATTGAATCATTTCTGCTTTTTTCTGATTTCTAACTCTGTCGATAAGAATATCTTTCGCTTGAGCTACAGATAAAGCACCTTCTGGTTGAATACCTTTTAGTCCTGCAATTACATATCTTTCATTAAAATATAATGCTCTATTTTCGAAAGTATAAACTTCAGGAGACAATCCGCTAACTTCACCTTTTGTAAATGCCCATCTTACCATATCTCTGTTAGCAGTACCGTTCAAACGAGCGATTCTGAAATCATTCATAGCTACTGGGTTTGAAGTAAATATTTCGAATCTACTGTCAGACTCTACTTTACTTTTCAAGTCTTCGATTGACTTCGCATCAATCAAAATATTATTAACTTCAGAGAATAGTGCATCTTGAGTTTCGTCGCTAGGAACGATGTTTTCAGAGAAAATACCGAATTTTTTTCCTACAATTTTAGAGTCAAAATTTTGTTTTGTTACTTCTACTAAATGAACACCGAATTGAGTTTCTACAACTTGTACATCTCCTTTTTTAGCTTCAAAGAAAACTAAATCATTGAAAGGTTTAACCATAGCACCAGGACCAAAAGTTCCTAAGTCACCACCCTTAGAAGCTGTTCCGTCTTGACCGAAGTCCGCAGCAGCCTTTGCAAAATCTAAAGAACCGTTATCAATTAATTGTTTCAAACTATCAATCGTTTTTCTAGCAGCTGCTAAAGTATTAGCATCTGTAGCAGAACGTAAAATATGACGTGCACCAACTGAATCAGGGATAACTTTCGTGTCAATTAATTTTATTGTTGCATAAGCATTTGTTTCAATCACTGGATCCAAAACTTCGCCTTTTGCCAATGCATCAACTGCATCTTTGTTGGTGAAAGTTTGTTGTGCATCTGTTAAATATGTTGTGATAAAACCACCATTATTCGTCAAATACAAAGAATCGTTCGTAGATGTTCTTAACCCATTAGCTAATTCAGAAACTTGTTTGAATAAGTTAGCAGAATCTTGTGCCGTAGGGACAACCATTAAAGAGAACAATTCCATTGTTCTAGTCTCTTCGGTGTTGTAATATTCTTTTGGATTTTCACTCAAATATTTAGAAATATCCGCATCGTTAACGGTTACTTCAGCATCATCGATTTCAGAAAAAGGAATTTTCACATACTCAAAAGAAACGTTTTTGCTTCCTTGTTGCTGAACTTTTTCAACCATCCATGAAGGAGCAAATAAACCTTTAGAAACTAAAGTTTTATATTTTTCTTCCAAGGTTGCTTTTTCTACACTTTTCTCGATAGACAACCATGAAGTTCTAAAATTAGGGTCTTCTTGTCCTGTTGCAAAGTTTTGCTTAAAAGATTGGAATTGCGACAAATCAAACCTTCTTGTGTTAGGATTTTGGAAAATTCCAGTAATCACAGAACTCAATTCTCTTTGGTTATCAGAGAATAAAAGTTTTTGTTTTTCAGCTGGAGAAACGCCCAAGCCTAGTTCTTGAGATTTGCTTCTAACTAATTTATCTTCCAAAAGATAATTCCAAGCAGCAGCTCTGTCTGCAAAAGGGTCGCCAGAATTTTGACCTCTATTTTGTTCGATAGCTGAAAACTCTTTATAGTCAATTTTCTCACCATTAATTGAACCAATTGTGGTCTGTTGACCACCAAAAATACTCTTTTGTCCAAACATATCCATCAATAGAAATGAACCCAAACCAAGAGCCATTACTACGATTAAAAGACCACTGTTAGAACGAATTTTAGAAATAAGTGCCATTATAGATTTTTAATTTTCTGTTAGATTTTTTATCTAATATAATTATATTTTTAAATCAATAGTCGATTTAAAACGGGGCAAAGGTAGTGTTTTATAGTAAATATTTCAAATTATTCGTTAGTTAGGAAAATGAATTATTCGATTAATCACATGAAATTGAATGTTACTGCTCCTTCTTCGTTTTATTCTTCTTCGATAAGTAGAATATTGAGTTATGAAAATACTTCAAAAAATAAAGTTGTTAACTTTAATCGCATTCAAAAACGAATTTGGTTAGAAAACAAAATGGTCAAAAGAACTATGCCTTTTGACCATTAATTATACTTTATTACAAAAATAAAGAAAAAAAATAGGTTAATTGCATCAAAATTTATGACTATTTATAATCAATTAGTTACAGAACTGATAAAATACAATTTGTAAATAAGTTAATTTCTAAAGTATTGATTTACAATAGTCTTTTTTTTAGAAATGATTTTGGTGCAATCAACCTAGAAAAAAAATTAGTATATCAAAGTTTATATCATGCTGACTTTTCCTGTTTTAACATCATACATCGCTCCCGCTAATTTTATACTGCCATTATTCACTAATTCGGCAATAATTTCACTGTCATTGATGATATTTTCCAATGTGTTCTTTACGTTTTGAACAGCTACATTATTTACGTATTCGATATTTGCAGAGGTTTCTGCCTCACCGTTCGGTGATGAAGTTTGTTCTACGGCTGGACGAATATTGCTTAATAAATGGGTTAAATTTCCTGCTTTCAAATCATCACATGCTCCTTTAACAGCACCACACGAAGTATGTCCCATTACTAAAATCAATTTAGAACCTGCAAATTTCACAGCATATTCCATACTACCTAAAATATCTGCATTTACGAAATTCCCTGCTACTTTAGCATTAAAAATATCTCCTACTCCTTGGTCAAAAACGATTTCTGTCGGTACTCTTGAATCAATACAACTCAACACAATAGCAAAAGGCCATTGCCCGCCACCTGTTTCATTCACTTGTTGATGATGATTTCTTGTTAAAGTTTGTTTGTCTAAAAAACGCTTGTTTCCATCCATTAATAAATCTAAAGCGACTTGACCATTAATTTCTGCTTGTGAAGTAGCATTTTGAGTAATTGCATTATTGATTGGACTCATAAACAAATTTTTATAATTGTATATAATTGAATTATTGTTAAAAACAAAGAAAATATAAAATTGTTTAAATCAATAAGATAATTAATACCATTCTTCGTTTCTAAGGTTTTGATAGACACTTTTGATGCCGTCTTCTAATGAAATTGTAGCTTTCCAACCTTGGTTAGTTAATTTTGAAACATCCATTAGTTTCCGAGGGGTGCCATCTGGTTTAGTTAAATCATGTGTAATCTCTCCTTCATAACCAACAATTTTCTTTACCAGTTTTGCTAACTCTAAAATAGCAATATCTTCACCTGTTCCTATATTTACTAAACCACTTTCATCGTAATTCTCCATAAGATACACACAAGCATCTGCTAAATCATCTGCATGAAGAAATTCACGTTTTGGGGAGCCTGTACCCCACATAACTACTTCTGGAGATTTTTCTTTCTTCGCAGTATGAAATTTCCTAATCAAGGCTGGCAATACATGAGAATTATTTAAATCATAATTATCGTTAGGTCCATATAAGTTAGTCGGCATTACCGAAATAAAATTACAACCATATTGATCTCTATACGCATCACACATCTTGATTCCTGCGATTTTTGCAATGGCATACGGTTCATTGGTTGGTTCTAATAGTCCTGTCAGTAAATATTCCTCTTTCAAGGGCTGGGGTGCCAATTTAGGGTAAATACAAGATGAACCTAAGAACATTAATTTTGAAACACCTGATTTGTATGCTGAATGAATAACATTATTCTGAATCATTAAGTTTTCATACAAAAATTGTCCTCGATAGGTATTATTTGCTACAATCCCCCCCACTTTAGCCGCGGCTAAATAAACAATTACTGGCTTTTCTTCTTCAAAAAATCGCT